>NZ_JADQAL010000037.1:0-27167 GCF_022129275.1 Psychrobacter sp. Ps3 | reverse complement strand
GCCTAAAAAATAGTCTCTGTCAGTGCCATGGTCGAATGTTCAACACGCCCTAAATAACGTATCCATTTTATTTAGTATCGGCTATATATAAACTAAGCGTGTTTTCAATCAAACATCATATTATTAATAAGCGCTTAACCAGTAAGCGCGTTAACAACTAAAGAGTTATTTATGACTACCCAACCCGAGCCTACCACTGAACAGCGCCGTATTATTTATCAAGCCCGTCGCGGCCTCAAAGAGCTAGATTTTTATATTGATCCTTACGTAAAAGAGCTTTATCTAGCGGCTGATACTGCCGAGCAAGCTACCTTTGCTGAGCTGCTCACATATGAAGACCCTGATTTATTAGATTATTTTACCAATCAAAGTCAGCCGGATGACGCTGCGGTTTGGGAGCTAGTCAATAAAATTAAGACTTGGCGTCATAGTAAGGACTTAACCTAGTAAGGACTTAATGCGTTAGGCACTGTGCTAAACTGTACAGGTGTGCGCTAAACTGTACAGGTATTAATCACTCGGCTCTACTTTACGCAATTTGCTGGATAATTAGATGACCATGTCGCGCTTATCGTTACGGATTGATACTCCTGTACAGCCTACTAGCTATTTGCGTGCCTTATTATATGGCAGTTTGACAGCTATTATTATTCTACTCGCTTGGTTAGCGAAATTATGGCTTTGGCAATATGTGCTCATTTTGCTAGTAGCTGCTGCGGTTGTGAGTTATTTGGCTTTATCAAGGCCAATCTTAATGCATCTTAGTCAGCCTCCCATGAGCAAACGCATCGATCTAGGTTGGCAGCTGCTGATGCGTACCGGACGCGCTGACGAGCTTTGGCAAGCTACGCTCTCTACAGCCCATCACTATCCGTGGTTGATACATTTAACCCTGATAATAACTGAACCTTATCAGCGGCCCTTTACCGTGACTATATTCCGCGATCAAGTGAGCGCTGAGCAGTGGCGACAGCTGAGCGTATTAGCTAATAGTGTCGATGGCGCTACTCAAAGCGATTAAAGCACCACGATCGAATGTTCAGCACGCCCTAAATCTATAAGCTACTAGACGATACAAGCCATAACAAAACACCTCACTAGCTATATAAATGGATTTGTTATATTAAGGGCTGTTGAAAACAAATATAACGATAAAAGGAGAGACTTATGAGTTTATTAGGAAATTTAGTTTCGCAAGTCGCGCGTAGTGCTATGGATCCAAATGATGCGCAGCGTAATCCGATCAATCAGCGCACTAGCCCGCGCCGTACGGGTGGTCTTGGTGATATATTGGGCAGTGTGCTCGGCGGTTCGGCAGGTGCTAGTAACCAAGCAGGTGGCTATAACCCGCAGCAATACGGCCGTCAAGCAGATAATGGCTTCGGTCTAGATGATCTATTAGGTGGCTTAGGCGGCGGCGCACAGCGCGGCAGTATGAGCTCAGGTGCAGGCGGCCTTGGCGATATCTTAGGCAGTGTGCTTGGCGGTGGTCAACGTAGTAGAGGCGGCTTTGGCGGTAAGGGTATGCTAATAGCCGCGCTGATGCCGATGGTGCTAAGCTGGATACAGCGCAATGGTGGTCTCAGCGGTGCGTTATCGAAGATTACTGGTATGGGCCATGAAGCACAAGCGCGCTCTTGGATGAGCAATAGTGAGCCTAATGATAACTTAGATCCTAATGAGATCAATCGTCTATTTGACGAAAACGAGATTCAGCAAGTGGCCGCGCAAACCGGCGCTAATGATAGCGAAGTTCGCCAAGGGCTAGCAGAGCTGTTACCTGAGGTAATGAATCAGCTGACCCCAAATGGTAACTTAGATAATGAGGAAGAAGCGAATCAAGAGATTGATCAGATTATCGGTCAGTTGTCCAACCGTCTAGGCACTTTACGATAATGGCCCCATGTTTGTGTTATAGCTACCTTTAACTGTGTAGTCTGCCGCTACTTCTTACGCAGACAGCAGATAGCGGCCAAAAGAGCACGTTTGTATAGCGTGCTCTTTTTTATTGTGAGGACTTCAATAATACATACTACATAGATATGTTAAAAATGGTGAACAAATGCGCAACGGTGCTGGTAATCTTATAAGATGAGGGTATCAGCCACTGCATAGGATACTGACGCATGCCGTTTAAGCCGATCCAAGCCGCTATTGCCATCGTCGTAGGTCTTATCATCTGGTTTGTCATTCCTGTACCGACGGGCGTCACCGCTGACGCATGGCACATGCTGGCTTTATTTATCGCCACCATCGTTGCCATTATTGGTAAAGTGCTACCCATCGGGGCGATAGCGGTCATCGCCGTGACGCTCGTGGCTTTGACGGGTGTGACCAGTGACAGCCCAAAACAAGCAATCAATGATGCGCTCTCTAGCTATTCAAGCCCGCTGATATGGTTGATTGGTATCGCAGTGATGATATCGCGCGGCCTTATCAAAACCGGTCTTGGTCGCCGCATTGCTTATTATTTTATTTCTATCTTTGGCAAAAAAACCATCGGAGTCGCATACTCATTGACGGCGGCTGAGCTGATGATAGCGCCTATCACGCCGTCGAATACCGCGCGTGGTGGCGGTATTATTCATCCTATTATGAAATCTATCGCCCAAAGCTTTCATTCAACGCCAGAGGAAGGCACGCAAAATAAAATTGGTCGCTATCTGGCGATGGTCAATTACCACGCCAATCCGATTACATCAGGGATGTTTATCACCGCGACCGCGCCCAACCCTTTAGTGGTAGACCTGGTAAATAAAGCCACAGGCGGCAACATTCAGCTGTCGTGGACAACGTGGGCAGTGGCGATGTTTGTGCCGGGCATTCTGTGCTTGGTGGTGATGCCCTTGGTGATTTATCTGATCTATCCACCTGATGTCAAAGTCACGCCCGACGCTAAAGGTTTTGCAAAAGACAACTTGGCAGACATGGGTAGCATCAGCCGCCAAGAAAAAATCATGCTCGGTGTGTTTGGCCTGATGCTACTACTCTGGGCCAATATCCCAGCGCTGCTATTGGGTGAGCAATACAGCGTCGATGCCACGACGACAGCTTTTATCGGTCTGACGACTTTGATATTGACTGGGGTGCTAACGTGGGAGGATATTCTCAAAGAAAAATCTGCTTGGGATACCATCATCTGGTTTGGTGCCTTGATTATGATGGCCGCTTATCTGAATGAGCTTGGCTTGATTCGCTGGTTTTCTGACAATATCGAAGCGATGATTGGTACGACGGGTCTGGGCTGGGTAGGTGCCGTGGCGATTTTGACGCTGGTGTATTTGTACATTCATTACTTCTTTGCAAGTACGACTGCGCATATCACCGCTTTATTTGCCGCCTTTTATGCTGTTGGGCTAAGCTTAGGAGCGCCGCCCATGCTATATGCGCTGATTTTGGCAGCAGCGGGCAACATCATGATGACCCTCACTCATTATGCGACCGGCACCGCCCCCGTCATCTTTAACTCAGGGTATGTGACCTTAAAAGAGTGGTGGGGCATCGGCGCTATCATGAGTGTGGTCAATCTGGTGATTTGGATAGGGGCAGGTATGATATGGTGGAAAGTGCTTGGCTATTATTAATAGGTATCTGAGTGTTAGAATTAGATGAGTCACGGTTAAAATCGCTCATCTAATGTCTCAAGCGTGTAGTCAAGGGCGGCAAAGCAGATGTCCGTCTTAAAGCCGCGATACTGCAAAAATCGCAGCTGCTTAGCTTTTTCTTTTTGCTCCACTGGTATAGTGTCACCATACTTCTTAGTGCGAGCCTCTACCGCTAGTTTGAGCCAATCAACCCCCTCAACTAAGTTGTCATCAGGATCAACGAACTCGCGAAACTCTTCAGACTCACTATTTGCCATATCAATGAGCTCATCAATATTGCTTGGCATAGTGATTTGCTTTTTATAAAACTCCTGCTTGATACGCTGACGGCCGCGGCCTTTACGAATGTTTTCACGAATTAGCATAAGGGTAGTGCGGTAGTCACTTTGATAACCTTTCTCTTCAAATTCAGCAAGCAGCTTATCAATACTATCCGGGTCTTGCTCTTTGTCGATAAGCTTTTGTTTGAGCTCCGCCTTACCGTACTCACGCCGTGACAGATAATAAAAAGCCAACCAGCGCAAACGGCTCTCAGCTTTGATAGCATCGAGCTCGGCTTGCTTTTGTTCAGGGGTGCGCAGGTAAGCTTTAAGTGCTGAGGGTAGGTTGTCTATCTCACAAGCCGTGAACGCCGCTGTAGACGCTTCTGTGTTCTCTTGATCAAGAGACGTCGCAATATGATCGGTTACTTGTTTGGCGGTATCGTGAGAGCTGTCTGCTTCGTCACTACTGCCGTCTGTATGATCTTCATCTGTATGTACCTTGCGCTTAACTTCAGCTAGCATCTGCTGAATGCTTTGTGAGTCTGGCGGCACGTAAGCGGGCGCATCATTGTGCTCAGCGACAAAAATTGCTGCAGCATGGAAGCGCTTTTTGCGTTTTTTTGATTTTGATTTTGATTTAAGGGAATTTGATGAAGGTTTAGCTAATGATTTATTTGAAGATTGGGATAAAGCATCAAAGCTTGAAGAATCCTCTGCAAAAAAGCTTTTGTCACTCTCATCAGTGGATGTAGTATGAGTTTTCTTCTCAGAAAAAGGCTCTGCGCTTTGTTGCTTTACGCGCTGTGCTTTTTTTGATTTTCTGCGATTAAATAGCTCGGTATTTTTGGTAGTTGAGCTTTTATTATTATGACGTTTTGGTTTACTGCTAGCAGCAGAACTAGCCGAGTCGGTGTCCGACTCGGCTAGAATTTCAGCTAATGTTTTAATCTGCATTTTTAACCTATAAGCTATTCAATAGCATGAAGATTTTTGTGCTTAAGCCATTACTGTATAGGCGATGCTTCTAAGTCCTGAGCGGCGTCTATATCTTCGTCATTAGCTTCGGGCTGTTCTTGTGTCCCTGACCCTAGCTTTTCTGCACGAATCTTAGCTTCGATTTCTTCTGCGATAGCAGGGTTTTCTTTGAGATAGAGCACTGAGTTGGCTTTACCTTGACCAATCTTTTCATCGCCGTAGCTATACCAAGAGCCCGCTTTGCCTACTGCGCCAATCTCAACGCCAAGGTCAATGACTTCAGCTAAATGGTTGGTACCTTCGCCATAAGTAATCTCAAATTCGGCTTGGCGGAACGGCGGCGCCATTTTGTTTTTGATGACTTTAACGCGAGTTTGGTTACCGATGATGTCATCACCGTTTTTGACCGCGCCGATACGGCGAATATCCATCCGCACCGAAGAATAAAACTTCAGTGCGTTACCACCTGTCGTGGTCTCTGGACTACCAAACATGACGCCAATCTTCATACGAATCTGGTTAATAAACACCACCATACAGTTGGAGCGTTTAGCATTACCAGTGATTTTACGTAGTGCTTGGCTCATCAGACGCGCCTGCAAGCCCATATGCGAATCGCCCATCTCACCCTCAATCTCCGCACGTGGCGTGAGAGCGGCGACCGAGTCAATCACGATCATATCGATAGCACCTGAGCGTACTAACATATCGGTAATCTCAAGTGCCTGCTCGCCATTATCAGGCTGGGAAATCAATAAGTCGTCCGTATTAATGCCTAACTTACGGGCATAAACCGGATCAAGCGCGTGCTCAGCATCGATAAAGGCACAAGTACCGCCTTGCTTTTGGCATTGAGCGATCGTTTGTAGCGTCATGGTAGTTTTACCTGAGCTCTCAGGGCCATAGATCTCAATGATACGGCCTTTAGGTAGGCCGCCAATTCCCAAGGCAATATCTAAGCCTAGAGAGCCTGTTGAGACTACATCGACATCCATAGCAACAGAATCGTCACCGAGATGCATAATAGTGTTCTTACCGAATTGCTTCTCGATTTGTCCTAGTGCTGCTTTGAGTGCTTTTGCTTTGTTGTCGTCCATAATGGACTCCTTGTCAGTAATGAATTTACAAGTGATGTTTTAAGATATAAGAGTGACTAAGTAAACAGGGTAAGTGAATTGGGATAGTCTTTATAAGCCCAGAATAGTCGAAACGGTTAGAGCTATGACTTAGATAGCTATCTTTACTATACAGTAAAAAAAATAGCGTTAGCAGTAAAATTAAGTTTAGAGCGTAGTCGTCAGCAGGGTAGCTACTGTACTGACTAACTCCTGATAAAACCTTTATAAGAATTACTAAGCAAATGATAGAGTTAAAAACTAAAAGCCTATAAGGATGCGCTTTTTGTTTGATTATTAGATGAGGTAATTATAACAAAATCCAAGCTAAATAATGAGTTTGTCTCACTCTAAACGACAACAGATGTCGCCTAGCTTTTATAGTTTTTATAGGTTTTTATTAGCGCTCAGCTAGCCTGAATGAAGAGTAAATAATATGATTTGTGCGCTCTGAAAAAATACAGATTTGTCAAGAGCAAATATAGTTGTCCACAGCAAAAATAAAATAAAATTTTGCTCGCTGTGAAACATTTGCGGCAATCAAATTTATTTTAAAATAATTATAAATAATTTTTTATTGTTTTAAATTAAGTGTAAGTAATTGATTTTATTATAAAAATAAATTGTATAAAAAACGACCAATTTTACCTAAAGCGTTAAGCTATCGACTCATATCCTTGTCAAGTACCTAGTTATCCACAGGGTTATCCACAGCTTCTGGGGAGAACTCTGCAACCCCTTATTCTATCGATGATTGCACAGATTTGAAAATTATTAGAGTCTATCAATTTTTGATATAAACACTTTAAACATATCGGCTTGAAAGTCTTTTGAGTACAAGGTTTCACATTTAAAAAGGGAGATAATTTGTCTATTTGTTAGTAAAAATTTGAGACGTCTTAGCATTTCGCAGCAAAACCCTAAATAGAAGAGCTCAAGATGCAAAAAAGCGACTGTTGGTAGCAGTCGCTTATGGTACGTAAATAAGGTTTTAGATATTGACTACATGGCGTCTGATGGCGACTAGTCTTTCGTATAAATCAAATCCCATACGCCATGATCACGGTCGATACCGCGGCGCTCAAACTTAGTCATCGGGCGAAAATCAGGACGAGGTGTGAAGTTGCCTGTACCGGCTTGATTGCTCAGTCCTGCAAAGTTATCGAGTACTTCTAGCATCCAAAAAGCGTAATGCTCCCAGTCCGTTGCGGTATGAAACCAGCCGCCCGGTTTTAGAGTGCGGGTGACAATCGCCATACGCTCAGCACTAACAAAGCGGCGCTTAAAATGGCGTTTTTTGCGCCAAGGATCTGGGAAGTAGAGCTGAATACGATCGATATGGTTTTCAGGGAGCTGCTTGAGCAGTTGTATGGCGTCGCCGTTGATAATTTTGATATTAGTCAGGTTTTGCGTGCCTGCCATATAAGCGCATTTACCAATACCAGGCTCATGCACCTCAACACCGATGAAGTTGCGAGTCGGATCGGCTATCGCCATCTCAATCAAAGAGTCCCCGAGCCCAAAACCTATCTCTACTGTGAGCGGTGCATTGCTACCGTTTGGACTATCATTGAATAAGACACGTAGATCATCAATGCCGTCAAGATTACCATCGCCAAAACTGTTGTTGACTAGATATTCTGCAAACTTGGGATCGGTTAACGCTTGCTCCGCGTTTTTATTCATATGCGTGCGGCGCTTCATAAAAGTATTCACAATACGCATATGCTTATCGTTATTAGCCTCCTTGTCGTCAGTTGTAGAGGCAGTACTAACGGCTTCAGAGGGGTTATCGCTGCTATTGTCTACTGAATGATCTACTGGACTGGCAACTGGAGTGTCAATAGAATTATCGGAGGGAGATTGTGAGCTCATAATATGGCTAAGACTTTATAAAGTAATAAGTAGACAGGTATTATAGGTTAAATCCATTGGGTTTTTAAGCGAAATATAGCGAGCAAAAGCGCGAACAGCATTTAAAGGCTTGGATTAGTCAAAGGCAGCTCCAACGCCGTCTTAAACTGCGAACCTAAAAGCCGGTTAGCATTTGACTAGCGGATGCATTGAGCTTGGCGATATCTTATAATAGTTATACTAATGCTAGTTAGTTTAAGCTATATCCTAAGTTTACTATTTTTAAATGCTCTATTTTTATTAGACAAACACGTTTAATACGACCTTTCAGCCTCTCTAAAAAAGCCCCAATGCTTAAAATAACAATAGGGCCACTACCATGCTATTTATCGAGACGGATACGCCGCCCCCTTTCTACCGAGAAGAGCTGACCGCTGCTCGGCGCAAGCAGCTAGACCAGTGGTTTATCAGCCATCGTAGCCAAGACTATTACCTCAAGCGCTTTGAGCAGTTCGATGAGCAAGGATATCTGTCTCCTAAGTGGCATTGGGCCGCCTTTTTTATGACCTTTTTTTGGCTGCTCTATCGCAAACGTTACATCGATGCGATCGTCTACAGTGTCGCCGGTTGGTCATTTATTCAGCTCACCATTACTATCGTTTTAGTCTTTGTTGAATTTGCGGCGATGTCTTTTATTCCGCTGGCTTATCAGATGCCGCTGCGTATCGCAATCGCTGCTATTATTTGGTTGTTTTGGTCATTTATGGTGGCGCGCTGGACAGACGCTTATTACTACCGAATGGCAAGGCGTGAGATCGCCGATGCTTTAGACGATCATCCGCGTGATGAGGCAGCGCAAAAAGCCATACTACGGCGTGAAGGCGGAGTCAGTTTGTTTGGTTTAGGACTGGGATTCGCTATTTTTGTGTTTGCCTTAACAGTCATCAAGGTGCAGTTTTTACCTATTATCGCAAAGCCAAAAGAAAACGAAGTGCTATTCGATGCTTACGATATCACCAAAACCGCACAAAATCAGGTGGCTTTAGCTTATCAGCAGACAGGCGAGTGCCCTACTCAGCTGCCGATAGCGACTAGCAACCCAAAAATACAAGTGCGCATTGATACGCAAACGCCAAGCGTGCCAGATACCGACTGTACCGTGACAGGTACTATCCAAAATGTCAGGTTTCCACTGCGCTATTTGAACAGTCAGACACTGGTGTTTTATCATCTACCAAATGAGGAGAATTGGCGCTGTACGAGCTCATTAAATGAAAAGCAAGCGCCGGCCTATTGCGTGGCTGATTAAGCATTAGTTTTTTGAATGGGGCAGAGGGTCTTGATCCTTATCAACTGGCGTGGCTTGGTTTTTCAGCTCTTCATAAAACTCGCTTAAGTCCATTTTGCGCGCTTTATCTATATCTTCATCGAAGAGACTCTCAAGCTCAGCCATCGCCGACTGCGCCGATTCGATAAGGCTTGCTTCATCATCATAGATGGCCTGCTGGCGTTCGATCAAATCATCGTCGTAATCGCGGAAAGTCTGCACCGTTTCGCGCGCTTTTTCAGGGGAGATGCCCAATAACTGCAAGGACTCACGCGACATATCTAAGGAGGATAAATAGGTCTCGCGCCATATATGACGAACCCCAACCTCACGCAGACGGTAGTAATGCTGCCTATCCCGCGCTCGTGCTAAAACAATCAAATCTGGATAATTCTTACGTAAATACTCAGCAGTGGTAATAGAGCGCTCTAGATCATCGATGGCTAAAATAAACAACCTCGCTTTATTGATACCAGCGGCGCGCAGAATCTCAGGGTTTTTGGGATCGCCATAATAGACTTTATTACCAAATTTACGTACAAAATCCACGCGGTTCGCTGAGCGCTCAATGGCGGTAAATTCGATATTGTGCATGCGCAGTACCCGGCCAATAATCTGACCGACACGGCCAAAACCGGAAATAATGACTTGATGCTCGTGATCAGGAATAGTGTCGTAGTCGCGCTTAGGCTTACTTTTTGCAAATAAAGGTTCGCCTGCTTTTTCGAGTAATAAAAACGCAAATGGCGTAAGCGCCATAGAGATAGTCACTACCAGATTTAGCATATTGGCCAGCTCCGGCCTTAAGACATTCTGCGCACTTGCTACGCTAAAGAGTACAAAGGCAAACTCGCCGCCTTGCGCTAACGTCACCCCAAGCCGGATGCTCGTCGGTAAGCGGTTACCTGATACTTTGGCGATAGCCGTTACCACGCCGAATTTGATGACCATCAATGCCAAAGCACAGCCGACAATAAACACCGGCTTAGCCAGGATAAGCTTGACATCTGTCAGCATGCCTACCGACATAAAGAACAGACCTAACAGCAGTCCTTTAAACGGCTCAATACTCGCCTCTAACTCGTGACGGTACTCTGAATCTGCTAGCAATACACCGGTCAAAAATGCACCTAAAGCCATGGAAAGACCGATCTGCTCCATTAAAATAGAGACGCCCATTACGATAAATAACGCTACCGCCGTTAACAGCTCGGCTGCGCCGCTAGAGGCCACGAACTTAAAGAAAGGTCTGACAATATAACGACTCGATAAAATCAAACCAGCAAAAACCATAAATACTTTAGCAAAATAAATCAAGTCATAGCTTTGTTCGCGTACCCCTGATAAAAAGGGGATGACAGCGAGCAGTGGAATAACGGCGATATCTTGAAACAGTAAGATAGTAAAGGCTTCGCGGCCATGCGTGCTTGAGAGCTGCTGCTTTTCGGTCAATATTTGCAGCACAAATGCGGTAGAGGAAAGCGCTAAACCAAAGCCAACGATAAAAGCTGTATCAAGCTGTAATGCAAAAAACTGATATAAAATCGCCATTAACACGATACCAGTCATGCCGACTTGCAAACCGCCTAACACAAAAATAGAGCGGCGTAGCGCCCACAGACGCGAAGGCTGTAGTTCTAGACCGATGATGAACAGTAGCATCACCACGCCAAATTCAGAAAAATGCAACAAACTCTCAGCGTCGCCTGCGACGTCTAGCGCGCTTGGGCCTAATATCAAACCAGTAATCAGGTAGCCCAAAACGGTTGCAATACCGAAGCGCTTACCAAGCGGCACAAACAGTAGCGCTGCCCCCAAAAAGATAGTCGCTTGTAGCATTAAGTTTGGAGAGCCGGCGGCGGCTGCGAACATAGTAAATCCTTATCAATCAGTCTCAAGCGTATAAGGTTAAGCAAAATAGCAAAAAGGCGACTTATTTTTTGCGATAAATTTTCCAGACGTCATTATCGGCAATAGGATTGCTATAAGCATCATTGCGGCGTTTGCGCGGGGTCTGCCGACTATCCACAATCTTAAAATCAGGCAACGCATGCACAATCAGACCGGTACGATAAAAACGAACGCGCTCCGGCTCTAGCATCTCACCTTTATTATCGCGGCAGAACACATAAGCGCGCAAATCAATAAACTCTCGATGCGCAACCAACCTAGCTTCATCATCTGCCTCAAATACGGCAGTCATACGCTCAATCTCTTGCGCAGTATACTCACCGCATTTATTCATCAAGGCGCTGACTGAGCCAAAGCTTTTAGATTCTTTGGCGCGGGTTTTGGTCAGATGTAAGCGCTGCACATTAAAGATAAACTGCGGTATCTCTAGGCTGGCAGGTAGTGGCAGATGGTCAGGGGGCATATCTGCGGCAGGATAAAACTCCTTAGCACGGTCCAATAAGCTCTGCCAGCGCTGCTGATAAGCTTGCACCTCGCTAAGATTACCCTCAAAGATAGGCATATCGCGAATTTGCCGTAGAATATCAGGCGGAAACTGCTCATCACGGAAGCTGGCGATATCTTCTTGTAGCGTTGATAGCAGCACTTTGGCGTGCTTCTTACCGTCCTTTGAAGCAGGATCATCGATGTAGTCGGGAGCAACAAAAGGTGCTGAGCGTCTAGACATGGCAATAGCTCATTATTAAAAATTAATCGTTGATAAAGCTGCGATCTCTACTAAATAATAGCAAAAAGCGGCTCATTATAGATAAAATTATCGTCATTATAACCGCATAAGCGGCTACAGGTTTCATTTATCTACATTAAAACCTTTATAATGAATCATATAGTCATTTTACTTTTACTCTGAACTGACTATATTGCAAGATAACGTTTGTGAAGCGCTATGCCTAAAAAGAGGCTTTATTCAAACATCGACAACGCTACTCTGGTTTAGCAAGCGTTTCTGGTTTAGCAAGCGTTGGTAAAATCATCATGAATATCATCCGTATCATACTCATATCTATACTGGCATTCGCGTTTGGGTTTTGGCTCATTATGGCGTCGAATATGGGGCCCGCTTATTGGCCACAAGTTATGAATGGAAGCTTAGATATTTGGATAAGGGGGCTCTTATTAGTATCTGGCTTATTTATTTGGCTATTTATTTAGTTAGCCATTATCATTTGGTGGTTAAGCATGATTTACCGCTATTTTTCAAATCCATAAAAATAATTGGACCCTTAAATTAAAATCTTTAGTTAATGATTGTGGCCGATATGGCCGCTATCACTGACGGCTCGCTCGGAGATATCACAAACAAGCGTATCACTGTGAGCCATCGTCTGCGGATGCGATAGGCTCTCCACCTGAATAGTGGCATGACTAATGCCTAAGTCTTGCAAGCGCTGTTCAAGCTCGCTAATCAGCACACTAGCCTCCGTAATACTCATCTCGCCATCGACCACCACGTGACAAGATAAAGCGTTTAGGCCACTAGTAATACTCCAAATATGGAGGTCATGAATCTGTTCGACTTGCTTGTGATCGAGCAGGCGCTCTTTGACTGCGTCTAATGATATATCTTTTGGCGTGCCTTCCATCAAGATATGAACCGAATCGCGTACTACCCGATAACCGCTGACCAAAATCAGCACAGCGACGATGACAGAAGCGAGCGCATCCGCCCACAACCAGCCAAAGCCTATCATTAATAGCGCGGCGATAATGGCGGCCACTGAGCCCATCAAGTCACTTAAGACATGTAGATAGGCGCTTTGCATATTGAGGTTGACAGGCTCTTTAGCGTCAGACGAGTTTTGTTTTTCTCCATGACTGTGTCCGCTATCGCCACTACGGCTACCTCGGTGCATCAGCCAAGCCACTAGGATATTAATAAGCATGCCGATAGTAGCGATGATCAGCATACCTTGAGTAGCAATATCTGGCGGCGAATTAAAGCGTTTGATCGCCTCCCAAAAAATCATAAGGGCAATAATGACTAAAGTTGTGCCATTAACGCCGGCGACTAAAATCTCAAAGCGCTTATAGCCAAAGGTTTTTTGACGAGTCGCCGCTTTTTCACCGATTTTAAAGGCTATCAAGGTCGCGCCTAACGCTACTGCGTCGCTGAGCATGTGTCCGGCATCAGATAATAAGGCTAAACTTCCCGTGAGTAAGCCGCCAACAGCTTCGATAACCATATAACCGGTAATAATAAGGAAGCTAATCAATAAAGTGCGCTGATAGCCTTTAGTATCACTATTACTATTGGTTGCACTATTTGTAGAGGAGGCAGGGCTAGGGCTTAAAGGTGAGGACTGCTCTTCATTATGCGTATGCCCTTCATCATGGGAGTGAGAGCTATGTTGACTATGGTTATGATGATCTTGCTCATGCGGATGATTATTATTTTCGCCAGTCATTATAATCCTCAAACTCAAAGTAGTTTATAAAAGAACGATGGCTAAAATCTAGCATAACTGTCGATGAGAAGCTGTAACGCTGCCGTAACGGCTAAACGTCATACAATATATAGGATAAAAAGGTATAGAGCGGACAGATAATAGGGCGTGTTGAACATTCACAAATGCGCACTGCTGATAGCTACTAGTTTATCAAAGCTGTGTTCTAGTCGTCGTTAAAATTGCAGATAATGCTTATTGCATTGGCTAGCTGATTTTATTTAAACAGTCGCAACGACTAGGGCGATTTTAGCATCAGCCCTCACGACAACAACAGGGACAGGACTATTTTTTGCCGCTTTATTGATAAAAATAGACGCTTAGAACGACTAAACTTACCATTTTTATCTGCAAATCGCCTAAAAAATAGTCTCTGTCAGTGCCAAGGTCGAATGTTCAACACGCCCTAATAAATGTATAAAAATCACCAACCGATAGGATCGATATCTAAGGTGAGTTTAAGGTACTTTGTGCTCGGTAAAGCCAGTACCGGCTGCCACCAGAGCTTGAGAATATGATGCAGCTGCGCGCGCTCTTTGGCTAATAGCAGCAGCTGTGAGTGATAACGGCTGTTCTTTTTACTCATTGGCGCATCGATAGGGCCGAGAACGGCCAGCTTATGGCCTGTGGGTAGATGAGCTACGGCATCTTTGAGCGCTTGCGTGGTCGCCGCCAAAGTCTTGCCTTCACAGCGAATAAGCGCAGCATAACTATAGGGAGGTAGGCCCATCATTTTGCGCTCTTGTAGCAACGACTGCGCAAAGGAGTGATAGCCGTCTTTGACCAGCTTAAGCAGTAGTGGGTTATACGGTTGTAGCGTTTGAATCAGTACGCGACCAGCCTTGTCGCCGCGTCCAGCACGGCCCGCGACTTGAATCATCAGCTGCGCGGTATGCTCAGGCGAGCGAAAGTCTGCAGATAAAAAGCCTCTATCAGCATTAGGCAAGCAGACGAGCGTGACATTAGGGAAATGATGACCTTTAGCGACCATTTGCGTGCCGACTAGAATCGCCGGCTTACCTTCGTTAATACGCTGATAGATACTCTCCCAGCTGTCTTTACGCCTTGTGGTGTCACGGTCAATCTGAATAATCGGGTATTGTATTTTACTGGTTTGCGGATTAGCAAACAGCGCATGTAAGTTTTCGCTAAGTCTTGTCGTCCCCATCCCTTTGGTGTCTAAGTTTTGACTGGCGCAGTCCGGACAGCTACTTGGAATATAAGCCTGCCAGTCACAGTGATGGCATTTTAAATAAGAGCTGCTTTGGTTTTGACGACTATAATGCACCGTTAGATGCGCATCGCAGCGTGGACAGTCTGCTTGCCAGCCACAAGCTTCGCAAAGTAATACCGGCGCATAGCCGCGACGATTTAGAAATATTAATACCTGCTCGCCGGCTTCGAGCGTTTGCCGAATAGCCTTGATGAGATCATCGGTCAGACCTGTGTCATAGTTTGCGCCATCGTCTGCAGTTTGTTGATGAGTGGTTTGCAGGCGGGCATCGATGAGCTGCATAGTCGCAGGCTTGGCACTGCCAGGACGCGTCGTTAGCTGGCACTCTATCAGCTTACCATCTGCTACAAGCTTTAGATGCTCAAGCGTTGGGGTCGCAGTTCCGAGCACGACGGGTATCTTATATTGCAGGCCGCGATATAGCGCCACGTCGCTTGCATGGTAGCGTAGGGTGTCTTGCTGCTTATAAGAGCTATCATGCGCCTCATCAACGATGATCAGACCTAAGTTAGCAAAAGGATACAGCACAGCTGAGCGGGTGCCGATGATGATTTGCGCGTGACCGGTACGGCAGTCTTGCCAACCTTGCAGACGGTAGGTGTTAGTCATACCTGAATGCAGTAGCACGATTTGCGCAGCAAAGCGGCTAGCAAAACGCGCTCGCGTCTGCGGCGTTAGGCCAATCTCTGGCACCAGTATGAGTACTTGCTTGCCAGCTTCTAATACCGCTTGCATCGCTTGCAAATAGACTTCCGTTTTACCACTACCGGTGATACCGTTGAGTAAAACACCTTTATACTGCTCAGCGCTATGAGCAGCAGTAATCGTCGCCACCGCCTGCTGCTGCTCGTCATTGAGATCAAGCGGCATCTTCGCTAAGCTCACAGGCTTAGGCGCTGATTTGTGCTCTATGTAGCGCTCAATTAAGCC
The DNA here is from genome assembly GCF_022129275.1 of Psychrobacter sp. Ps3. NCBI lineage: Bacteria > Pseudomonadati > Pseudomonadota > Gammaproteobacteria > Moraxellales > Moraxellaceae > Psychrobacter > Psychrobacter sp. Ps3. The sequence goes on along the minus strand of NZ_JADQAL010000037.1, from coordinate 11,449 downwards.
CTTGTCTTCTAACGTCTTCAAAAAGCTGCGCTGCATTCCTTCGAGTAATAACACATCTTCGCTCGCACCGCGCTCGCCATGCAACTTGAGCATGTCGAACTGCTGTTTTTGCTTGACCGCATTGGCATGAAAGTCAGCATCGGTGACGTGCGGCAGGATGCGCCAATGAGTAATAAGCAAGTCGAGCGGTTTGCCTTGCCGCACAAGGCTTGGCAGCATCACAGCGAGTACATCGCCTAAAGGGTAATGATAATAACGCGCAAGCCAGTACGCAAGGCGAAGCATAGCGCTATCGACGATAGGTTCATCATCTAAGCACTGATTAATGGCTTTGAGCTTACTCATTGGAACATCGCTTGCGCTTGGCTCAATTTGGGCGATGACGATACCGATCAAAGTCTGCCTACCAAAAGAGACTTCGACGCGGCTACCGATTTTGGGCAAAGATAAGTCTGCAGGCACGCCATAATCAAATACTCGATAAAGCGGAACCGGTAGAGCAACTTGAACTAACATAAATGACGCTCGCAGCCTTATTAAAAGTTAAATTCGGTGATGTCTAAAGTGTAGTGAAACATATTAATAAGTGAAGCATACCAATAGATGAGGGTACTCGTTTTATTTATGCGTAATATGAGTAGCACAAATAAGCAAGCCCAAATTGCCGTTATCGATAACCGCGCTTTGGGCTTAAGCTTTTGAGCTTGATAAAGTTGCCTTTGACTTCACGACTGTAGTCTTGAGCTATCAGATTCGATACTCTCAGACTTGACGTTATCCGTTATTCTATATGCATAATTGACTCAATCTCTACCACGCCGCCTTTTGGCAAGGCTGCTACTTGTACCGCAGCGCGAGCAGGATACGGCTCACTTAGATTGGCTACAAATACCTCATTTAGTGCCGCAAAATCGCTCAAATCGGTCAAGGAGACGTTAAATTTAACCACATCATTGATAGTACCACCAGCGGCCGCGCAAATGGCTTTAATATTCTCAAATACTTGCTTGGCCTGCGCCTCAAAGCCTTCTTTTAGCTCCATAGTATCAGGATCAAAACCAAGCTGGCCTGAGATATAGACCGTATTACCAACCTTTACTGCTTGTGAGTAAGTGCCAACAGCGGCAGGAGCTTTATCGGTTTGAATAGTTTGACGACTCATAGTTATTCCTTTGAGTAAGTGAATAGTAAATAAGCAGGGGTTAAGTTATTTTGATAGTTTTATAGCTGATACAGACGCATAATATTGGGGAAGCCTAATAGCGATCTTAGCTCACGGATACCTTTGGCTAAGTGCACCCTGCTGCGAACGACTACATGAACGATCGTATCACTGTGACGTACATCGATCTTCTCTACACCGATATTTAACTGGCGCAGATGATAAACCACTTCGCTGATTTGCTCATCGCTTAGCGAGATGGAGAGTTTGAGATAAGCTGGAAAGCGTATCTTATTACCGGCATCATCAGAGTCGTTTTGTTTAACTGCTTTATCATCGCGCCACTGTAGCTGAATGATTTGGTAAGGATTGTCTTTACGAATATCATCGAGCGAAAAACACTTATGCCGGTGCACGACCAACCCATGCCGTGATAAGTGGCCAACGATTGGGTCGCCATAAATAGGATGACAACAATTGGCAAAATCAAGCTCAACACCCGCAGTATTGACGATGAGCTGCTGCGGCTGCGAGGCTTCACTGACATCCGCTTGCAGACTGCTCATATCGTCGCTAAATAAGCGTGAAACAACGAGCTGCGGCAATAAAGTGCCAGAGCTTATTTGCTCAAACAGCACGTTTTTATCATCAACACCGCGCCACTCAAGTAGGTTGTTCCACTCAGAGTCGTATAAGTCCGCTAGGCTTTTATGGTACGTTTTTAAAGCGCGATCTAGCGCTTGTTGACCATGACGCTGCTTTTCACTCGTGGGTAAGTCTTTAAACCAGCGCAAGATCTCCTTACGGGCTTTATTGGTGACCACAAAGCCAAGCCATTCCGCTTTGGGCTCAGAGTCGCTATCGACTTCAATCTCGACCAGCTGTCCGTTTTTGACAACCGTCCCAAGTTTGGCTTTTTCATTATCAATATTCGCGCCGACAGCGACATTACCCACCATAGGCCCAACCGCATAAGCGAAGTCGAGCGCCGTTGCGCCTTGCGGCAGCTCATAGGCACGGCCCTGCGGACTATAGCAGAGGATTTTGCTTGAATGCAGATAGTCCATCAGCTCGTTAATCGTAGACACCGCCGCGGTAAAGTCAGGACTATTTTCATCTAAGGTCTCTTCATCGACCAGCTCTTTCATATTGCGTAGTGAGGCTTGAATCACTGATTGGCTGATATCAGAGGCATGCTCAGCACCGATCACGCCGAGTCGCGCCGCCTTTTGCATCTTTTTGGTCATAATGACGACTTTGATACAATCATTGTCACGCTCATAAAGTAAAGTCAAAGATTGATTGCCGCCAGGTAGCGGCCTGCGAATATTGTCCTGAATATTCGCATCTTCGATTTGATATTTTTTGATGAAATAGTAAGCCAGCTTATCACAGGCCTCTACCGTATCGAGGACGATCTCAAAAGAGTAGTGACGAAGTAGGGCATTAATCTCGCCGCGGTTGCGAAAGAACTGACGGTACATAGCAACGCGGTTGTCTAAGATTTTAACGTGACCATTTAACTCTAAGTTGTTCAATACCACAATCAAATAGCGATGGATGGCTTCTTTTTGAAAGTTGCGTCCAAGGCCGTGCTGCAACAGCTTATCAGACAGCTTGTTATACATCTCAGAGTTAAGATTGCGGTAACAGAGCACCTCTATGTAATCAGCAATGTCATTGATGCCCATCAAGCGGGCGAAGGGCACATAAAAATCTAAAGTCTCTTGCGCGGTGGCGCGCTGCTTTTCAGTGCTGACCGCATCGAGCGTGGACATGTTATGCAGGCGGTCTGATAACTTGATAATCAACACACGCGGATCTAACAAGGTTGCGGTAAGAATTTTATGAAAGGTTGCCGCTTTGTTTTGCTGCTTATTGTATTTTGAAGACTTAAGCTTGGTGACACCATCAACCAAGCGGGCGACGACTTTGCCATAACGCTGCTCAATCTGCTCGCCAGTGACTTCAGTATCTTCAACCGTATCATGCAAAATTGCGGCGATAATCGTATCACGGTCTAAACGAAAACCGGCCAAAATCTCAGCAACCGCGATAGGATGAGTAATATAGGGCTCACCTGATTTGCGCTTGTCTTTGATATGAGCGATATCACCAAACTCACATGCATCGATAATGTCGCGGCGATCGTCCCGACTTAAATACCCAACCGAGCGCAGCAAGTTATATTGGGCCTCGTCTACTAGACGATGACTGAGCTTAGGAAGGGTTTGGCTCATATAAGATTATCCTATGACTGAGCGCCTACTATGAGGCGCCTATAACTTGGCAATGGATTTAGCGGCTATTATTTAAAAAAACAAGCCAAAAGTAAATAAAATAGACTCTAATACGAGTTTGGTTTTCACTCTCTAATTAATCGTAAATAGCCTACAATGTCAACTACTAAGCACATTCAGTCTGTAAATAGCAAAAAACAGTTTTTTAAATCATAAAAACCACAGCTTAGAACTGTGGTTTTATCGCGCTACTTGAGTGCATCAGTAGCTATTTAAGCTATCTTTTTTTAGAAGCTATCTTTAAAAGCTATGATCACCTGATAGCGCTAAATCCAATGAGCTCGTTGCAAAACTATGCTCAGGCTGGTTTAGGATATCGCGGGTGATTTTACCATCAGCAATTTCGCGTAATGCTAAAACTGTTGGCTTGTCATTGTCAACTTCAACAAGTGGCTCAGCGATACCTTTTGCCAGTTGGCGAGCGCGTTTGCTAGCGACAAGTACCAGCTCAAAACGGTTGTCTACATTCTCTAAGCAATCTTCAATCGTGACACGTGCCATAGTTCATTACCTCAGTGATTTAGGATTAGCAGGTAGTGTGGAGGTGATAAATGATACACCAATAGGGTGCCTGCTAATGTATGGGAGCAAAAATATAGAAAGATATAGGGGGAATAACTGGCTATTATAGCATTTTTTCGCCAGTCGCGTCATGGCTTTTGTACTTGATTACTCAAGCCTCAAAGTCGCTATTAGCACTTTAATAACTCTTGAATGAGTAATGCTCAAGCCACCGATATTTAGAATGTATTTAGACTGTATTTAGACTATGAGCATTTGAGCGCTACCCAAAACTGAATCTAAAGCTATTCTTCACTCTCATTCGTCAGTAAAGCGTCGATAATACGGCGATGATGACGCTGCTGACGAGAAAGCGTCTGCCGGTCAGCGACGATAATGGCTTTAAGTTCAGTCAGTGCCACCTCGAAGTTATCATTAATAATCACATAGTCAAAATGCACGTATTGCGCCATTTCAGTGACGGCGCCGGCCAGACGCTGCTCGATTACCTCGGCGCTGTCTTGGGCTCGGCCCGCTAAGCGCTGGCGCAAAGTTGAGAGGCTAGGCGGTAAGATAAAAATCATAGTGGCGTCAGTAAATATCTTTTTGACCTGCAGCGCCCCTTGCCAATCAATCTCCAATATCACATCGATACCTGCCTCTAGCTGCGCGCGCACGCTAGCTTCTGCAGTACCATAGTAGTTGCCAAAGACCTCAGCGTGCTCTAAAAACTTGCCTTCGCCAATAGCAGAAACAAATACCTCTTTGTCGATAAAATGATAGTGATGACCATCAATCTCACCAGGACGAGGCGCACGAGTGGTGTGAGAGATGCTGACAGTCAAGTCATTAGTGGTCGCCAGTAGCTGCTTGACCAAAGAGGTCTTACCCGTACCAGAGGCCGCGGTAATGATAAACAATGAGCCCGTCATAAGTCTCCCAATAAAGTGATGATAAGTGTTTTTTAATAAAGTCGCTGATAGTGCCGGCAATTATAATACTGATGCGATAGCAATTTAAAGCGTAATGAGAATATATTATGATAAAGTAGGGGCGAGGGCGTTGAATCTATGCATTTGTGCCCAGATAACTGCTTTAAGTACTGAATTTTTCAGCATTGATTCTTTAAAATGCTGATGAGTAATCATTTAAGTTTAATAGCTCGTTTTTTAAGTACCCTTTTGTAAGTATTCGTTTTTGAGCACTGTTCTAAGTATTAAGTGCTAAACCACTGATTCCAAATTATCTAATGATAGGCTGTCTTATGCAAATTTATCTTGCCAATCCACGCGGGTTTTGTGCTGGCGTGGATCGCGCCATTGCGATTGTCAACGAAGCGTTGACTCGTTTTGAGCCGCCCATTTATGTGCGCCATGAGGTGGTGCATAATAAGTTTGTGGTCTCAGATCTTGCCAATCGCGGCGCGGTATTTGTCGAAGAGCTGACCGAGGTGCCAGATGGCGCTATTGTGATATTTTCGGCGCACGGAGTGTCAAAAGCGGTCGAAGATGAAGCCAATCGCCGCGATCTCACCGTGTTTGATGCTACCTGTCCGCTAGTGACAAAAGTACATATCGAGGTGGCAAAGTTCGCCCACGAAGGCATGGATGCGGTACTGATTGGGCATGCCGGCCACCCAGAAGTTGAGGGTACGATGGGCCGTTTTAATCGAGGACATGGCGGGCATATCCATCTAGTAGAAAACGAAGAAGATGTCGCTAAACTTTCAGTAAGAGACGCTGAGCGCTTAGCCTTTGTTACCCAAACGACTCTGTCGATGGACGATACGGCTAGAGTGATAGACGCACTTCGTAGTAAGTTCCCAAGCATCCAAGGGCCGCGAAAAGACGATATCTGCTATGCCACCCAAAACCGTCAAGACGCGGTCAAAGACTTGGCAGGTCGCTGTGAGGTGGTATTAGTCGTAGGCTCACCAAACTCATCAAACTCCAATCGCTTGCGTGAGCTTGCCGAGCGCATGAACTGTAAGGCCTATCTCATTGATAATGCTAGCGAGATCCAGCAATCTTGGTTTGATGGTGTGGAGGCCGTAGGGGTCACAGCGGGCGCATCAGCCCCTGAGGTTCTCATCCAAGAAGTGCTGCAACAACTACAGGACTGGGGCGGCAAACAGCCTGATGAGCTCTCTGGAATTGAAGAAAATGTCACCTTTAGTCTGCCAAAAGCGCTACGTATTCCGGTGACTGAAGTGGGCAAGTAGCTCAGAACTATCTAACATAGGTAAAGTAAGATGAAAAAGCAGAGAAAAAGATTCGTACTAGCAGAGGCGAGTCTTAAGGAGATTGACAAACAATTAAATATCAATATGTTTGTCATTGGCGTATTGGTCATAATACTCTTCTTAGACCTAATGCATTTTATAAAAGAGTACAGCGTCTTTTATGGGGTACTTGTCGCTGTTATGATTGTTTTGCTCTTCTTTACTCTCAAAAGTCGTAAGCTTCTTAAGTTAAGAAAACAACAGCTTAGTCAATAAGGCACTGTCATAGGCATTAAGGGTACTGTAATAGTCACTAAAATACAGGTGCCGTAATAGCCAAGCAAACTTTAGATAAAATACAAATAAAAATATAGGACCGCTATGTTAGCGTATTATCAGTTTAGCAAACGCGAGCAGCAACCCGATGGCAGTTGTATCGCTTATTATCAGCCTACCAGCAATGTTCAAGGCGCTTGGAACGAGCATGAGCAGCATATGGCGCCAGCGACAGGGCTGCTCACATACGAGCTCAGCCAGTTCGCGCCGCAAGACAATATGCGTATTGCTCGTATTAGTCTTGATATTTTGGGATTGATTCCGCTGAGCGACTTTACCATTACCACACGCTGTATTCGACCTGGCAGAACCATTGAGCTTATCGAAGCGGTGATGACTAGTCGTGGCCGCGACTGTATTATTGCGCGCGCTTGGCGACTGATGACCCAAGACACTAGCGAGATCGCAGGTCTTGAGGATACGCCTGCCAAGCATCAACCCGAAGCACTGCCAGTTTGGGAAGGCATGAAACAATGGCCGGGTGGGTTTATTGAATCTATTCATTTAGTTGCCGAAGAAGATCGCCGTTCTGGAAAAGGTATGGTGTGGATCAGTAATGACGTGGACATGATCGAAGGCGAGGCGACCAGCGATCTAGTGAAGCTATTAGGGATGGTCGATACGGCGAATGGCGTGGTACAAAGACTGGGTCTTGGGCTGACAAAGCTTGAGTGGATGTTCCCTAATACTGACTTGCAAATCCATATGCACCGAGCGCCAAAAGGACAGTGGCTTGGGATTGAAGCGGTACAACAGTATGGCAGCGATGGTATTGGCTTGACGAGCGCGGTGCTGCATGATGTGCACGGCCCGTTTGGTCGTAGTGAGCAAATTCTGACCATTCGTCCAATGCCCAGCTAATTTAGCAAATGAGCTACTATTTTTCGCTCTTATTTTTACTCTATTAATACCTTAAAGGACGGCTGCTACGCTGTCCTTTTTTATGCGATAAAGTAAATGAGTGTTGATACTCATTAGCAAACGATCTCATGTTATGATTATTAAAACAAAACTAAAAGATACAATTAATTTATTATACAAATGAAAGTAGTTCAGGTGTAATAGGCACTAGCAACGAGATCTTAAGCAAGCATGGGAAAGCGTAAGAGCGCTTATACTTCGACTAACTATTTATTTAATTGACCATTTAAAGGAATAACCCGATGAGTGATAATATGAATGACAAGAAATGCCCCTATAGTGCAACGCCGCTGACGATGAGCAATGGCGCGCCTGTTGTTGATAACGAAAATAGCAAAACCGCTGGCAAGCGTGGTCCACTACTAGCAGAAGACTTGTGGCTGAACGAAAAGCTTGCTGATCTCAACCGTGAGATTATTCCTGAACGCCGTATGCATGCCAAAGGTTCGGGCGCGTTTGGTACCTTTACCGTGACCAATGATATTACTAAATACACGCGCGCTGGAATCTTTGATGAAGTCGGTAAACAGACTCAGATGTTTGCGCGCTTTAGTACCGTCGCAGGCGAGCGCGGCGCAGCTGACGCGGAGCGCGATATTCGCGGTTTTGCCTTAAAGTTCTATACGGAACAAGGTATCTGGGACTTAGTTGGTAATAATACGCCGGTCTTCTTCGTCCGTGATCCGCGTAAGTTCCCTGATCTGAATAAAGCGGTAAAACGTGATCCGCGTACTAATATGCGTTCAGCGACCAATAACTGGGACTTTTGGACACTACTGCCAGAGTCTTTGCATCAAGTGACCATCACCATGAGCGAGCGTGGTATTCCCGCCTCGTATAGACATATGCATGGTTTTGGCTCGCACACTTATAGCTTTATCAATAGTGATAATGAGCGTTTTTGGGTCAAGTTTCACTTTGTCACTCAGCAAGGTATCAAAAACTTAACCGATCAAGAGGCCGCTGATATCATCGCAAGCAATCGTGAAAGCCATCAAGAAGATCTGCTCAATGCTATCGATAATGGCGACTTCCCAAAGTGGAAAATGTACGTGCAAATCATGCCAGAAACAGAGGCCGATAATGTACCGTATCATCCTTTTGATTTGACCAAAGTCTGGCCAAAAGGCGACTATCCACTAATCGAAGTTGGCGAGTTTGAGCTTAACAGAAACGCTGAAAACTACCATCTCGATGTTGAGCAAGCGGCGTTTGCTCCGAATAATCTTGTGCCTGGTATCAGCGCCTCTCCAGATCGCATGCTCCAAGCACGTCTGTTTAGCTACGCTGATGCCCAGCGTTACCGCGTTGGCGTCAACCACAAGCATATACCAGTCAATAAAGCGACTTGCCCTGTGCATAGCAATCACCGTGATGGTCTCATGCGCGTCGATGACAACTATGGCGGTCGTCCGCACTATACGCCAAACAGCTTTGAGCAGTGGCAAGAGCAGCCGCAGTATGCTGAGCCGCTACTAAAGATCGATGGCTACGCTGAGCATTATGACTTCCGTGAAGATGATAATGATTACTTTAGCCAGCCGCGTGCGCTGTTTAACTTGATGAATGATGAGCAAAAGCAGGCTCTGTTTGATAATACGGCAAGAGCGATGGGCGATGCGCTAGACTTTATTAAGTATCGTCATATCCGTAACTGTCACTGGTGTGAGCCGGCTTACGGTGAAGGCGTGGCCAAAGCGCTAGGCTTGAGCGTCGAAGATGCGATGGCCGCTCGCGATAGCGATCCGGCTCGTGACTTGCCGAGCTGTTTGTAACTTATCATTCGATTCTGACATAAAACATGTAATACGTCACGATACCGCTTAAGGAAACTTAAGCGGTTTTTTTGTTTAACTTTTTATAGGGCTTTTAAACTTGAAATATTTGACCGCGACCCTATTAGTATAAACAGCCTAGCACTAATTGAGACTCTTAGTTTGAGACGCTCAGTTAGTGCTACTGTTTTACGTTAATCTCAACTTTCCAATGAAGGAGTTCTTTATGAGTGATAACAACAACCCAGAATTAAAAAAACATAGTTTTGAGGCGGAAGTGGCGCAGTTGCTACATTTAGTGACCCACTCTTTGTACTCTAATGCCGATATCTTTGTCCGTGAGCTGGTTTCAAACGCATCAGACGCCTGTGACAAATTGCGCTTTGAAGCGACTAATGATGACAGCTTATATGAAGATGATGGCGAGTTAAAAATCCGTATTGCCGTTGATAGTGATGCCAAAACCATCACCTTTATCGATAACGGTATCGGCATGAATGAAGCCGATGCTATCGAAAATCTAGGTACTATTGCCAAGTCTGGCACCAAAGCCTTCTTAGATAAATTATCTGAATCACAAAAGCAAGACGGTCAATTAATTGGTCAGTTCGGTGTTGGCTTTTACTCTGGGTTTATCGTGGCCGACACCATTACGGTTGAGTCGCGTAAAGCAGGCACGCCTGCGGAGCAAGGCGTACGCTGGATATCTGATGGCAGCGGTAGCTTCACGGTTGAGACGATCACCAAAGAAACTCGCGGCACATCCATCACCTTGCACCTAAAAGAAGAATACACCGAAGGCGAGGATAACTACCTCGACCGTGCTAAGATTAAGCGCTTAGTCAATAAATACTCAGACCATATCAGCCTGCCGATTCAGATGCGTAAAGAAGTCTGGCAAGAAGATGTTAAAGATGAGAACGACGACAGTGATACGCCTGCGGGCGGCGAGATGGTACTCACCGATGAGTGGGAAACTATCAATAAAGCCAGTGCGCTATGGACACGCTCAGCATCCGAGATCGAAGATGAAGAGTATGTCGATTTTTATAAAAACATCAGCTACGACATGGATGAGCCGCTGACGTGGACGCATAACCGCGTGGAAGGCCGCGTACAGTACACTCAGCTATTATATGTACCCAAAAAAGCGCCGATGGATCTATATACTCGTGAGCAGCAGCATGGGCTTAAGCTGTATGTCAAACGTGTATTTATCATGGATGACGCCGAGCAACTACTGCCTATGTACTTGCGTTTCGTCAAAGGCGTGATTGATTCAGCTGATTTGCCACTCAATGTCAGCCGAGAGTTATTGCAAGAGTCGCGTGATGTCAAATCCATCCGTGATGGTAATGCGCGCCGTATCTTGACTATGCTGGCAAGCCTAGCCAATAGTGAAGACAGCGACAAGCAAGACAAATTCGCGCAGTTTTATAGCGAGTTTGGCGATGTCATCAAAGAAGGTCTTGGCGAGGACATGGGTAACCAAGAGCGTATCGCTAAGCTGCTGCGTTATGCTACTAGCACTAATGACAAAGTCGAGACTAGCTTTGAAGACTACAAAAGCCGCATGATTGAGGGTCAAAAAGCCATCTACTATCTCACCGCGGACAATCTTGCAGCGGCCAAAAACAGCCCGCAGCTTGAACTATTTAAGAAAAAAGGCATCGAGGTCATCTTGATGACTAGCCGTGTTGATGAGTGGGCGATGAACTTCTTAACCTCATTCGATGAGACCCCACTACAAAATATCGCGAAAGGCGCGGTGGACTTAGGCGACTTGCAGGACGAGGAAGAAAAGGCGGAAGCTGAAAAGGCGCAAGAGTCTATGAAGCCTGTGGTTGAAAAGCTAAAGACCGCCCTAGATACACGCGCTAAAGACGTACGCGTATCGAACCGCTTAGTCGATAGTCCTGCAATACTCGTTACTGCAGAGGGTGAGCTGTCACCGCAGATGATTCAGATGCTCAAGCAAATGGGTCAAGAAGTGCCAGAGACGCAGCCTATCTTGGAGGTCAACCCAGAACATCCGCTGATTAAAAAGTTAGAGTCCAGCGAGCAGTTCGACGACCTGGCTCAAGTGATCTTCGATCAAGCGCTGCTGGCAGATGGTGGTCAACTCGATGATCCAGCCGCTTATCTCAAACGCGTTAATGAGTTATTGATGCGCTAGTATAACCCCAGTTCGGGATAAGCCACATTGTAACTCATTGATACTATTTACAATGTC
>NZ_JADQAL010000036.1:1086-27348 GCF_022129275.1 Psychrobacter sp. Ps3 | reverse complement strand
GATTAATACGCTTAGTTTACCAAGTTTAGTTGTACGGTTTATTCAGCATAGCTCAATCGTAGAATATAGAGGCCACAAATATCTTGCTATGAGTAAGATATAGATAGACTCAACCGTATTCATATGAAATACATCTACTTGATATGAGATTATTCTAAAAAATCATATCAAAACAATGAGCTAATAGATACAAAACAGCTTGCATTGAACATCAGTCGGTAGCATAATCCATCATTATAAAAATGGTGGACTTATGTATACAGATATTTCAAAAGCGAGCATCAAAAATCACGCGTTGAGTGCTTTATCACTTAGTATGGCTAGCATTCTGGTTACTATGAGCGCTCATGCCATTACACCGGAACAATACCAAGAGCAGCGTAGTGAGGCGTTAAAGCAGCAGCAATTGGTTAAGCCCAATGTCAATATAAATACTGACACCTATCAACAAGCACCTTCAGCTCCTATTGTATCAGCTAGCCCTCAGAGTACTGATCCCGCCTCAACCGCTTGTTTTGACATCAATCATATTTACCTAACAGGCGAGCTGAGCGACAAGTTCACCTTTGCCCTGATGCCTTATACGACAGGCAGCGGTTCTTTACTAGGCAGTTGCCTGTCCGCCAATGACATCAACCAGCTGGTCACCAACGTCCAAAACCGCATTATTGAAAAAGGCTATGTCACCACCCGCGTCTTGGTAGAAAACCAGAACCTCAAATCGGGCAACCTATTCCTAACCCTCATTCCTGGTCGCATTGATCAAATCACGGCCACTGACGTTCAATCTACTCGTCCTATCTATATCGATAATAGTGGTAACCCTGCCAACTTTGCCCCTGCCATGCCAATGAAGTCTGGCGATCTGCTCAATGTCCGTGATATTGAGCAGGCGCTAGAGAACTTCAAACGTGTACCGACCGCTGACGCCGATTTCTCTATTGCCCCAAGCAGTCGTATGACAACACCTGGCTATAGTGATATCCAAGTCAAATGGCAGCAGGGCAAGCGCTGGCGTCTATCGGCAACGGTAGATGACTCAGGTCAAGACAGCACAGGCGTCTATCAAGGCAATGTGACGCTGTCACTCGACAACCCAACGTGGCACAACGACTTGTTATACCTCTCTTATAATCATGATCTTGATGGTGGTAATGACAAGAGTGATGGTAGCTGGGGCTATAACGTTGGTTATGTGTTGCCCATCAATAATACCCAACTAACCTTGACCCACAGTGGCTACAACTACGATCAAACGGTCGCTGGCGTCAATCAAGACTACGTCTATAGCGGCGAGTCTTACAACACCGACGTGCTCGTTAACCATTTGGTGCACCGTGATAATCACAGCAAGACTTATCTAAAAGCGGGCGGCTTTGCCAAGCAGCAAAGCAACTTTATCGATGACACCGAGGTTGAGGTACAAAAGCGCCGTACCGCAGGCTATCAAGCAGGGGTAGGCTACGAGACGGTCATTGGTAAAACCCAGTGGATTGGCGATGTGATGTATCAACGCGGTACGGGTGCATTTGATGCCATCGACCCGCCTGAGGCGTTATTTAATGAAGGCAGTGCGCGCGCCGGTGTTATCAAAACCAATATTGATCTCAATCAGCCTATCAAGCTTGCTAATAAAGCGCTCAATTACCATGCCATCTTTAAAGGGCAATACGCTACCGAAGCTTTAGTACCAAATGAGCGCTTTATCATCGGTGGTCGCTATAGCGTGCGAGGCTTTGATGGCGAGCGCAGCTTAAGCGGCGATCATGGAGCGCTGCTTAGACAAGAGCTTAGCGCCTACCTAGGAGATAAACCCCATGCCATCTATGCGGGTATTGATGCCGGTTACGTCAAGCTTGATAACGACTCTCAAGATGATTTACTGCTCGGTGATCATTTGATCGGCGGCGTGGTTGGCGTTAAAGGCTATGTGACACCATTACGCACTAGCTATGATTTATTTGCAGGCTACCCGATCAAACAGCCTGATAACTTTAGTGATAAAGACTGGGTGACCGGCTTTAGTCTTGGCTGGCAGTACTAGCTCTTATATTTATAAGTCTCATATTTTAGTAAAACCAAATAGTTGCACGATACTACCATCTCAAAGGATACCATTATGAACGCTCAATGCTACCGAGTTATCTTTAACAAAGCCCGCGGAATGCTCATGGTGGTGTCAGAGGCCGCACGCTCTCAAGGTAAAACAAGCAACCCTAGCGAGGGTGGCAGTGCGGTCAGTCAAGTTGCAGGCGGATCGCAAACGGCTGCTCAAATCAATGGCTACTATCAAGGCGGCAGGTTTATGCCCCTGCGTGCGCATATGCTGCTAGCGCTAGGGCTTGCGACCATGGTTGGTAGTGTCAGTCATAACGCCTATGCTGATAGTACCAATATTGTCGCTGATCGCAACGCGGCTGCCGCTCAGCAAGCCACCATACTAAAATCATCCAATGGCACAACCCAAGTCAATATTCAGACGCCAAGTAAAGCTGGGGTCTCACGTAACGTCTTTAGTAAATTCGATGTCGGTCAAGATGGCGCCATTCTCAATAACAGCCGTAAAAATGCACAGACTCAGCTCGCAGGATGGGTAGAGGGTAACCCGTATCTAGCACGCGGTGAGGCTCGCGTTATTCTAAACGAGGTCAACTCAAGCGATCCGAGCCGTCTCAGCGGCTACACCGAGATTGCAGGTGGCCGAGCAGAGCTGGTTATCGCCAACCCTGCTGGTATTACCTGTGCTGGTTGCGGATTTATCAATGCGTCCCGTACCACATTGACGACAGGTCAAGCTCTGATGGATCAAGGCAAGCTTACCGGCTTTGATGTGACAGGTGGGAAGGTTCGCATCGATGGCGATGGTATGGACAGCCTAGGTAGTGATTATGCGCAGATTATCGCTAAGACTGCTGAGATTAATGCTGGGGTCTATGCTAAAAACCTAGATGTGATCACGGGCAGCAATCAAGTTAGCTATGAGGAAGAGGGGGTTGATACCGTTGTTACTGCTAACGATAGTACTTCTAGTAACAACGCTACTAATAAAGCCACGGGTGTGGCACTGGATGTCTCAGCCCTAGGTGCCATGTACGCAGGCAAAATCCGTCTGATTGGTACAGAGAAGGGTATGGGGGTCACCAACGCTGGTAGTATTGTGGCAAGCGCTGGCGGTCTGCAACTCGATAACAATGGTAATCTAATCAATTCGGGTAGTCTGATTGCCAATCAAGGTAAGGTTAACATCGTCACCAAAGGCTTTGATGTTGATAATTCAGGGACGATTGCAAGCTCTCGTGAGACCGCTACGCTGAATAGCAGTACCTTAAATAACAGCGGTGTGCTCAGTAGCCGCGATACGTTACAACTCCAGCAAACAGGCGCTATCAGTAACTCAGGCGAAATATCTACAGGCAGCTTTGATATAAAAGCGGCATCATTAAATAACAGCGGCTCACTACTGCAAACTGGCTCAGGAAAACTTGCCATTGATAGCTCTCAGCTGCTCAATAAGCAAGGCGGTATTATTGGTCAAGACCTATATGCAGACGCGAGCACGGCGCCCAGTATGCCGCCTTCTAAAACCCCGCCGACGACTGCCAACAACGGCAGTAGTGTTGGTACTGATGACAACAGTCAGCCGTCTGAAACGCCTGCGCCATTACCAAGTGTGACGCGTGATGGTAGTATCAACGTAAATAATCTCACCAATACGGGCAGTATCTATAGTAATGGTAAGATCAATGTTGCAGCCGATAGTATGGCTAACCAAAATAAATCTAGCTTAGCGGTCAGTACCCTTGATATCGCTGATAATGGTAGCGCCTCTAATACTGACAGTCGCTTGCAACTCGATCAAATTGATTGGCAATTGGTAAATTTCGATAACAACAAAGGTCAGATTATAACCAGTGGTGGTATTGCTCTTGATGTAAACAATGACATTGATAATACCCAAGGAACGCTCGCCAGTAGTGGCGACATTACGCTTAATGCCAAAGGAGATATTAATAATAGCGCAGGTCTGATTCAAAGCAGTGCAAATCTGAGCACAGTTAGCACCAATCTTGATAACAGTAATGGTAAGTTGATATCACAAGGTGCGATGACTATCAACAGTCGTGGTGATCTAACGAATACCAAAGGGACGATTAGCAGCGCTAAAGATGCCGCCATTACCAGTAAAGCCATCAATAATGATGGCGGTCAAGTCACTGCCCAAGGCACTCTGACAACAAACTCTGATAGCCTAAATAACAGTGGTCAGCTCTATAGTAAAATCGGGGCGAAAATAACCACGATAGACGTCATTAACAATAGCGGCATTATCGGCAGTGGTGGTGATACCTCTATAGCAACTGGCAGTCTGATACAAACAGACAGCGGTAGTTTGGTCGCAGGAATGAATGCTGATGGGACACTGGCACACAATAACGCAAATCTTAGTGTCATAGCGAGCGGCGATATCATAAGCCAAGGTAATCATATTGCCACAGGTGAGGTATACCTAACAGGTAGTAATGTCGATCTGACAGGCAGTAACACCCAAGGTAACCGTGTTAAAACCACTGCTCGTACTGGTCTGAATACCACTAAAGCGACGATAACCGCGACAGACACGCTGTCCTTGAGCAGTACAGATGGCGTATTAGACAACACAGCAGGTAATCTAAGAGGCGGCGTGCTAGAGATTGATGCCAAACGCTTAAACAATACCGATGGTAGCCTTATCCAAACGGGTACTAAAGACTTAACGCTTGCGCTGGCAGATAATATTGACAACACACGTGGCGAGATTGCGAGTAATTCAGACAACCTCACGATTAATACAAGCTTACTTAATAACAGCAGTGGAAAAATTACGCACGCGGGATCAAGTGCGACCGATGATAGTAGCTTGAGTATCAATGCGGGCAGTGTGAACAATACCGCTGGTGAAATACTCAGCCTAGGCGCGCAAACGTGGCAAATCACCAAAGACATAGACAATACGGCAGGGGTGGTACAAGCCAAGCGCTTTGATATCACGACACAAAGTATCGATAACACCGATGGACGTATCGTCGCTGTCAATACCACCAAGAACGCTGTAAACAAGACCACGTCAAGCAATAGTCAGCTACAAGCACGTGCTAATCTAACGAATGCTGGCAAAGGTATTATTGCCAGTAATACAGGTGGTCTGGATATCAGTGCGAGCACGCTTGCAAATAATAAAGGTCAAATATCAAGTTTGAATGACCTTAGTGTTAAGGCAGATACGTTAACAAATAGTGGTAGCTTATATAGTCAGGGCAATACAAATCTATCTAACCAAGCTCAGCTTACTAACTCAGGTAGCATTGCTGCCCAAGGCAATACCACCGTTGATGCGGGCAGTCTGGTACAAAGTGCGACAGGTCAGCTGATAGCAGGATTAATGCCAACAGGCGGACTGAGTAAGGCTGAATCAAACTTAACCGTAAACAGCACCGGTGATCAAGTGAATGCGGGGACTAATATTGCCACTGGTAACATTAAGATGGAAGGTAGTGAGCTTGATTTAACAGGGAGTCGTAATCAGAGTAAGGGTCTGACGCTTGCGGCAACGACAGGGAGTATCCGTCTTGATAAAACCAATACGAATGCGACAGGACTAGCTACGCTCACGACAACGGGCACACTGAGTAACAATGGTGGTATCTTGCAAGCGGGTCAGTTTGATTGGCAAGTTAATGAGCTGTCAAATGCCGCGGGTACGGTGAACCAAACAGGTAATCAAGCCTTTAATCTAGTCACAAACGGCCCTATCAATAACCAAAAAGGTTTTATTGGCGGTAATGCTGCCTCATTGAACATCGATACCAAAGGTGAGCTTAACAACACTGAGGGCACTATTGCTCATAGTGGTCAGAAAAGTACCAACATCACAGTGAATCAGCTGAACAATACAAAGGGTAAAATTGTCAGTACCCAAGCATTAACGACCATGGTATCTGGCGACTTAGACAATTCTGAGGGTATGATACAAGGAAAGTCACTTACCGCTCAAGCCAAGACACTGACCAACAATAATGGTCAATTGATTAGCCAAAGTGGCGATCTGTCTTTGGTTGCTGATTCAATCAATAACCAAGGAGACAACGCTTATATTCAAAGTGGCAATGATATGGTTATTCGTAGTGAGCAATTGACCAATAGCGATAGCGCAACGATCATGGCAAAAGGGGATGCCGTCATTGAAGCAAGCCAAGCCTTGAACAACAGATCCAATGCTGTCATTGCCAGTGACAAAGACATGGTGTTGCAAGCTGATACACTCTCGAACACGGCCCAAATTGCTGCCATTAAGCAAAACCTAACTATCAGAGCCACGAGTGTCGATAACCAGATTGATGGTCAAATCAGTGCGGCTGGTAATACTATTATTACTACCCGTCAAGGCGTGATCAATCAAGGGGTGATTGCGGCTAACAATCAGCTTAACGTCCAAACTGATGGCGCGATCAATAATAAAGAAGGGGTACTATCAGGAGGTGCTATATTACTGAACAGTGGTACTGATATCAATAATGAAAGCGGTTTGATCGCCCAAACCAGCGCTGACCAAGCGCTAAGCATCAACGTCAAAGGTACTTTAAATAATCAAAACACCAAAACCAATAGCGCACAAAAAGTAGATAAGCAAACGGGGATTTTAGCCAATGGTAGCGCCACTATTGCTGCTGACAGTATCAATAACCAATCTGGCACCATCTCCGCCAAACAGCTTACGCTTGATACTCAATCAAAAGAGATCATCAACAACGCAAAAGGGTTATTGCAAGCGACGGAAGCGTTAACGCTAACCGCCAACAACAGCGACGCCTTAAATAATCAAGACGGTCAAATAGTAGGCGATACTGTTAAGCTGACTGTGGGCGATGCCAATCGGGGGCGCATCGACAATAACGCTGCTGGCAGCTTAATTCAAGCAGGCACTAATGCTGTCATCACCACAGGTACGCTAAATAACCAAAACAGCCAACAAGACGAGGATGATAAATCCCAAGGTATTATTGCCAGTAAAAACATAGACATTACAGCGAATACCATCAATAACCAAAGCGGTCAGCTACTGGCCAATAATAAAGTGACACTCACAGCAGCCAATCAGGTGAATAACCAAGCAGGTAATATTCAAAGCAATGATATTGCGATTACCGATGCCAATCTTACCAATCGTCAGCTTACTGTGAATAATGATAGTGGTCGCATCACAGCGGGTAATAATACTACCATTCGCTCAAAATATATGAGCAATACCAATGGCGAGATCCTTGCCAATGAGAGAGCTGATATTAATGTGATCGATGATATCAGTTATGGCACTAACGATGTCATCAATGCAAAAGCCGTAGCACTCACGACCGAAGGTAACTTCAGCAACAGCGGTAAACTAACAGGACAAGAGCGGTTAGAGATTACGGCTGCTAATATTGATAACCAGAAAGGCGCTGAGCTGAGCAGTAATGGTACCACGCAGCTAATCGCCAGTATGAATATCGACAACCGTGGTTTGATCAATGGTGTCAATACGTACTTGGATGCAGATACAAGCATTAACAATTACAGCAACGGCCGAATCTATGGTGATCATGTTGCGATAGAGACAAAAACCTTAAATAACACGCCTGATGTGTTTACTAAGACAAAAGTTGATACATGTGTCGCCGGGCCAGGGTGTTTGGTGGAAATTACAAAAGAATTCAATAACCTCTATGGCTTGAGCGATGAACAAATTGCAGCCTATAAAAATGATTATCCAGACTTCTACAATCAATTCCTCATTGAGAAAGAAGCTTATTACGACGTCTCCTCTGAACCTGCACCAGTAATCGCCGCCCGTCAGCGTTTAGATATCGGCGTCACGACCTTAAATAACAATCCAAACGAAGCGCGTGCTGGCATCTTTAATGAAGACTTTAGTGGCCAAGCTAAGATCATCAGTAATGGTGAATTACACATTGGTGGCAGTTTAGATGCCAATCATCAAGCGACTGGTATGGCGACTACTGTCAATAATAAAGGCGCGTCTATTGAGTCTGTTGGTGATATGAATATCAGCACGGATACGCTGAATAATGTAAATGCGGATTTCTCATTAAAACCTACTAAAGTAGAAACTGATAGACAAAAGAACCAGCATGAGTATCAGATAAATGGCAGTACAATTAGATATGATGAAAGTAAAATTCAGATATCTAAAGGAGGACATAACGGACATTGGGTAACTTATCTTACTACTCCTGAAAACGAGAATGATCGAGCCAAAAAGTTTTATGAATGGAAATATGATGTGGTCACACTAGAAGACCAAGTGATGAGTAGCGATCCTTCACGTATCCTCTCTGGCGGCCAACTTAACTTGTTTGATACCAAACTTACTAATGACAAAAGCATTATTATTGCCAAAAAAATAAAGCAAAACGCGGGTAGCTTAGCAAACGATACTCTACAAGCAACAGGATATAAAGCGACTGAGTATGAAAACAAAGGTAGCCAAGAGTATTATATTAAAAGAGAGCGCAAGCATAGCGGGTGGGGCAGCAAATCAGATAAAACGCATACCAAAGATGCAGAATTACCTTTTGTTCCGTCCAAAGAGATAATAAATCTTCCTATTCTGTCAACTGGAATTTATGCTGTTGCTATCGAAGGCGTTCCTGACCTTGAAAATGCGACTATAAACAATACTGATGTACGTGAACTTAATAGTATCAGTGATGCCATTCAAACCCTCACCAACGATAAGCTGACAGCGACAGATAAAAGCAGTGGCACATCAGTAGGTACATCAGGATTGGCAGACGCGGCTAAACTGCTTGAAGCCTTTGCCAAAGCAGACGACAGTAACCTAACTGACGAGCAAAAGCAGCAGTTAAAAGCGCTGCTTGACGCTCAAAAGCAAGGAAGCAAAGTTGATCAAGCTGCCATTGATGATCTTGTTAATAGTATCAATAATCAAATAACGCAAACGGCGAGCGAAGAGATTCGTAGCAGTAGTAACTCAGTGAACCTGCCTAATAGCAGCCTGTATAGCACCAACCCTGACAGCAGCGCCGATTACCTCATTGAGACCGATCCTGCCTTTGCCAACTATAAAAACTGGCTGTCATCTGACTATATGCTAGATCGACTACAGCTGAACCCTAATATCACGCAAAAGCGTCTCGGTGATGGCTACTATGAGCAGCAGTATATCCGTGATCAGATTATGATGCTGACAGGTCGCTACTATCTAGAAGACTACAGCAATCAAGACGCGCAGTACCGAGGGCTTATGGATGCGGGTATTACCACTGCGCAGACGCTAAATCTACGTCCAGGGATTGCGCTCACTGATGACCAAGTCGCCAAATTGACCACCGATATCGTCTGGCTGGTACAGCAGAGCATTACGTTAGATGATGGTAGCAGTCAAAAGGTACTCGTCCCCAAAGTCTATACCCGTCAAGCGGTTGGTCAAATCGATGGTACAGGTAGCCTGATCGCTGCCAATAACCTTGATATGCAGCTGACAGGGGATCTGAATAACCAAGGCAGCATCGTTGGTCATCAAAGCGTCAACATCAATGCCACCAACTTGACCAATGCAAGTGGCGGTCTGATCAAAGGCGATTACGTCCAGATTGGCACAGCTAACGACTTAAACAACCTTAGTGCCACTATCGGCGCGGACAGTGCCATGCAGCTGGACGCGGGTGGCGACCTCAACAATCAAAGCCTTACTTATAGTACCAGCTCTGTCAAAGGAGCTAGCAACAGTACACGTACTGGCATTAGCCAAATTGCCAGTATCTATGTCGGTGATGGGCTAAAAGGTCAGGTAGACGATAAAGGCAACCTATTAACTACCTTTACCGCCAATGTCGATGGCGATACGACCTTTGCTGCTGGACGCGTTGACAATCAAGGGGGTCGTAGTGTCATTGACACCAAAGGCGATATTAAGCTTGATGCTGTCAACGTGGGCTACCAGTCCAATAGCATTGGTGATGCCAATAACTACTTTAAGCAAGGTGAATCTGCTGATATCGGCAGTCAACTTAGCGGTACAGATGACCTTATCCTCAAAGCAGGCAAAAATATCACAGGGGTTGCCAGCCAAATAAATAGCGATAATGGCACGGTTGGTATTTTAGCCGATGGCAATGTCGATTTTACAGAAGGCAGAAATAAACAAAACCTCAGTACCGCTACCAAGACAATCAGTAAAGGTTTTTTAAGCAAAGAAACCACGCAAGACCGCTTTGACATGCAAAGCGATAGTGCCATCAGCAGCAATATCGAAGGCGATAAAGTCATCGTCAAAGCGGGACAAGACATCAATTTCACAGCCGTCAACGCTATCAGTGATCGTGGCACCCAGCTCACCGCTGGTGGTGATATTAATATTCTAGCGGCTGAGAATACCTCTAGTGAAAGCTCGTTTAGCCAAACCAAAAAATCAGGACTGTTCGGCGCAAGTGGCGGTCTAGGCTTCACCATCGGTAAGCAACAAACCGATGACAGTAATGACAAAACGGCGCTAACTCATACCGCCAGTAAAGTAGGTGCGATTGATGGCAACGTCATCATTGATGCTGGGCGCAACTACCAGCAGACGGGCAGCAATATCGTTGCCGGAATGGGTGCTGACAGCAATAAAGATATAACAGACCCCGATCGCGGTAACACCGTCATCCGTGCTCAAAACATCAACATTGACAACGTCATGGACGTCTATACCAACCAAAGCGAGCAGAAGTTTAAGCAAAGCGGTCTCACTGTCTCTGTATCAAACAGTCTGGTTGACAGTGCAAAAAGTATTGATAGCCTCATTGACGCGGGTGGTAATACCCAAAGCACTCGCATGAAAGGCATGGCTGGTGTCGCCACTGTTCTTAAGACAAAAGCACTCGCTAAGCAAGGGTCAGACGCCCTAACTGCGCTACAAGGCGGCAATTTAAAAGGTGTGGGCAACACCCGCATCCAAGCCACCATCGGCTCATCAAAGAGCCAATCGAACAGCAGCAGCTACACTGAGAAGAGTCAAGGCTCCAGTATTGATACCAACAACCTTGCTCTGATCGCCACAGGGGCAGGTAAAGATAGCAATATCAACATCAATGACAGTAATCTAACTATCAGCAATGATGCCCTGTTCCAAGCGGACAATGACTTTAACGTCAATGGTGTCGCGCAAAACAGTAATACCCGTAGTAATAATAAAAGCTCAAGTGCCGCCATTGGTGCCTATGCGTCTACTGGCAACGGCATGGGCATCACTGCCAGCGCCAGCCGTGGCAAAGGTTATGCCAACAGCGATAGCACCACCTATGCCAACAGCCAAATCAACGTTGGCAGCACCACCACCTTTGATATCGGTAATGACGTCAGCATCAAAGGCGGGGTAATTAATACAGGTCGCGCCCAAGGCGCCATTGGTGGTGATGTCAACATAGAGTCGCTACAAGACACCGCTACTTATGACAGCAAGCAAAAGAACATGGGCTTTAATGCAGATCTCGATCTTGCCAAAGGCACAGGTTCTAGCCTCTCCGTCAATGGCGGCAAGACCAATCTTAATTCTGACTACAAAGCCGTTGGGGAGCAGTCTGGTATTTTCGCCAACCAAGCCGACCTTATCACCGAAGGCAAAGGCACCTTCAAAGGTGGCGTGTTTGTCACCTCAAAAGCTGCCCAAGACAACGGCAACAGCAATATTGTATTTAAACAAGGCGTGACCGCAACCGACCTTAAAAACACCACGAGCTATGACGGCGATGCCATCCAAGCAGGTATCAGTATTGGTAGCACCAATAACAAACCACAAGCCAGTATGAATGGTATTGGTTATGGCACAGACAGTGATAGTGACAGCAGCATCACCAAAGGCGGGGTCAGTGGCTACAATGATAAAGAAGGCCTCTTCACCACAGACAATCGGGAAATACTTGCTGGAAAGCTTGATGATGTGTTTGATGCAGAGAAGGTGAATGAGGGGCTTGCAGCGCAGACACAGATCACCCAAGCCTTTGATCAAGAGCGTCGTAAGGTTAAGACTGAGCTCAACGCTAAAGAACAAAAGTTACGGGATGAAGCAGAAGAAGCTCTTGAAAATGGAGATAATCGAAAAGCAACTGAGAAGTTTGCAGCTGCTAATAAGGTTCAAAAAAAATCACTATTATTTGACAGCATTACAGGAGCTATCTACGCTCCTAATATAAACGGCATTGCAGGTTATACTGTCAAAGCTGCCAGTCCTTATGTAGCAAGCCAAATTGGAGAGTATTATAAAACCAATGAGTTTTTAAACGATATAGATGAAGGTAATCGGGGAGAACGAGGTAGTACAGGTCATATTTTAGCACATACCGTATTAGGTGCAGCAGTGAGCTACGCCACTGGTAATGATGCACTGACAGGTGGAATATCTGCTGGGACAGGAGAAGCGACTGCGCCACTTTTATCTAAATTTCTCTATGGTAGTAGTGACCCTACTAAACTGACTGCTGAAGAGAAAGATACGATCAGTGCTATTGCTGGTATTGTTGGTGGAACTATCGGTGCAACGACAGGCAGTGCTAATGATACGGCTAATGCAGCAGAGACTTCTGTAGTAGCGGTTGAAGATAATTGGGATGAAGTTGGTCATTATTATATGACGTATATAGCAGCGTTAGAAGGAGGATTTAGCAATGCGAACGCGCAAAAAATTGCTACTGCTGCATGGGCACCTGATACTGATAGTAGAAATGCAATGGGCTATAAGAGTTTAGCACAAAGTTTATTTGTTGCTCCGTTCGATGTTTTTCGAGGAGACAAACGCAAAGAACGAAATCAACCAACTATCCATGCTTTAGGTGTTGATGCTGGCATCCCTTTATATGAACAGCAAGAAAGAATAGATGAGTTAGAAAAACAAAGAAATGCTGCTAGAGCTAAAACAGTAGCGCTTTTTTCAAAAATTGCTAAAGCTCAAGCTAAGAATAAACCCTACAATCTAACTAGAGAGGATGAAAATTTACTACATATTAGTGGCGATTTATACGGTCATGACAATCATGGTGTCGGATTTCCTGAAGGTGTTGGACATTTATACCCTGGAGCTAAGCAAGACAATCCAAACTATAAAAACACGACTGCAAACTTCAAAACTTATGCAGAAAATATACGCTATGCGGCTAATTGGTCTAATGAGGGTACGCGAGGAACACAGAGTGCTGATTATAAAAAATTACTAAATAATATAGCTGGTACTTCTGACAAAGCTACTCAAATTAAGTATTTGGAAAGCTATGCCAAAAAGAATTACGGTATAAAGCAAATCCAAAAACCTAAAGAAGATGGAGCTTTTAAGTAATGATAAAGACAAGGATTATCAAAGGTTTGGCTATAATAGTCGTACTAATATTTTTAGTCGCTTTGCTACCTAAATGTGAAACCAGTAGTAACTATTTTTTAAAAATTCATAAAGAAAAGGTTGAGGACATAAGTGGCAATGAGGAGGGTTGGGCTATAAATATAGAGGGAGATAAATACTATCTTATTACTCATACTGTCTATCAAGAGTATTATTCCATAATCGAAAGTGCCCCTCGAGATTTGCTGAGTTATGAATATTATATGTTGAATGCTAGTACCAACGAGAAGATATATCCCCATAAAAATATGTATGTGCTGACTAAAGAAGGGTTAAAAAAGACAGATAAAATTCCAGAATTTAATTTAGCAACTAACGCTGTTGAGTATAATAATACTATCTATTATCTGCTTGAAATGCCTGTAGAAGAGTCATTAACGAATTGTATGGTTTATAACATAGATAATGATGTTGCCGAAAAAGGATCATCAGGTATTAATACTACTTATACTTATTTAGCACGTTTTGACAAACCTAACAACCGATTCATTATTGACTCATCAGCGGCCTATCTATTAAGTGACTACAATGAAAATTATCAAACCATTCTTAGAGAACAATCAAATAGTTTAGGATCCAAGCGTAGAGATTATAGGCACTACATTATAGACCATACGAGAAAATTTAATTGCGATGTCTAGTATGTAGATTGAGCGAAGATTGCGACTCCCAACATTTTAAAGTATTAAATAGCGAAGCACAGCCCAAATACAAAATTATATCTGCCCCTGCCGAGGGACGAGGCACAAAGCTAACCCTTAAAGAATAATAACCCATGCCCCGCATATTTCACGACCATTAAAGAACCAAAATATAAAGGCCAAGCTTTTTATATTTTGGTTTTTGTTGTCTATTGAACCGATCGCACTCACATTGTAAGCAACATTGGTGCGATTACCACCACTGATGCAGCGGTAGCCGCCGGACGCAATAACTATACTAGCCTTGGCGGTATCACCACTCAAGATATTGAGAACACGACCAGTTATGAGGGTGATGCTATACAAGTGGGTGTTAGTCTAGGTAACACGACAGGTAAACCACAAGCCACCATGAATGGTTTAGGCTATGGCACCGATGAAGATAGCGATAGTAGTACTACCCGTGCAGGGATCACAGGTATTGCAGGTAACAGCGGTATCACTACCGACAACCAAGCAGAGTATGCGGGTGCGCTTGAGAATGGGTTTGATGCTACAAGAGTCAATGAGGAGCTTGGGGCACAGACGCAGATTACGCAAGAGTTTGGCAAGGAAGCGCCGAAGGCCGTTGGGGACTTTGCCAAGACTCGTATGGATGCGATCAAAGCTGACAATACTCTAAGCGCTCAAGAGAAACAAGACGCACTACAGAGATGGGATGAAGGAGGCGTTTACAGAGTTGCCATGCATACAGCCCTAGGTGCTTTAGGTACAGGTAGTGTTGAGGGGGCATTGGCTACAGGTGGTGTTGCTGCCGCCGCACCGACGCTCAATGAGGTACAAGCTAAAGTAGCGAAAGCACTCGTTGATACAGGCTTAAGTGAAGATATTGCTAAAGGTGCTGCCAGTGGTGTGATGAGTCTTGCGTTAGTAGGTGCAGGTACTGCAGCTGGACTGGATACGGCAAGTACGGTGACGGCTACTAATGTGGATGCGAATAATAGACAGTTGCATCCGCAAGAACAGGACTTAGCTTACATATTATTTAAAAAAGCAAAAGAGAAAGGATGGAAGCGTGCTGATGGTAAGCCTTATACTCTACAAGAGATAGAAGACGCTCTGCGTTGGGCGAACACTACTAAATACAATGAAGATTATAATAGCAATAGAAGTGCGATTATTACTTCTAAGGATACTCAAAAATCTACAAATAATAAGTTATATGACAACGCTTCAGGCAATGATTATGAGGCACGATTATGGAATAGTTATCCTCAAAAAGATGGCTCACTTATAATGAGTCAAAATCTCAATAACATTAAAAAGCCTGATAATAATCTAATTAATTTTATCAAAGGTGAAGCCCCTAGTTACGGATATACTTGGGATAAAGGCATAAATCAACCCTATAACGCAAAAACTCCAGGACCTACTCCAGGTAAGCCTAAGCCTAGTGGCAACCAAGCACAAAAAGTTACTCAGAAGGAGTCAGACTCACGTAATCAATCCGTTAAGAATGGTGCCGATTTACGAGGTGGTAATAGTATTCAAGCAGAATCAGATAAGATGGTGAATGATACAACTGGAATGGTATTTGAAGGCGGGAAATGGGTTTATAAAAGTTTTTCTGATGCCACTAAACATACGCTGTCACAGACCACACCACAAAAACTGTCTAACGCTCTTGATGATCAATTAGGAAGTATGTCTTACAAAGGACAACAGCTCTCTACGGAATCGAAGAAAGCAGTATTAGAAGGGTTGATGACCTCTGCAGTCTTGTACCCACATGTATTTGGCTTTGAGCCAGATTTTGTGATGACAAGTGGAGGCGTTGCTGGTGCAACTCAAGGGGTCTCAGGTAGCTCTGCTGTCAGCTTGCATAATGGGCAAGGCTATTCGTCAGGAAACTATGATATCGGTATTAATATAGATAAGAGTAAGGTAAGGAGCTTTTCTGTTGATGGCAGTGTAGTCTATGGCTTTGTTTTAGATGACCCAACAGTAGGAGAGGGAAATAGAACAGTCTTAACGGCGAACACACTAGCAGGTTCATCGTTCACAGGAACTAGCTGTTACATGGGTGCATGTGGCGCGATAGTAACCACTAGAGCAAATCCTGCTGAGGGCGTTCCTTCAAGAAGGGTATTGATGTTAGGACTTGGGCAAACCTTAGGCAAAGGCGGTACCACTGGAGGTAGTATAAGTGGTGGCGTCATGAAAGAGACCAACTATAATTCGGTTAAAAATATCAATGAAATAAAAGAACAAGTATCAAAAATAAAGCCCTACCGCTAATAGGAAGCAGATATGAAAGAAGATGATAAAGGGTTTTTTAGTCAGCGCACATTTAACATATTTTTCTCTGGAGTGTTTGTTTTTATCATGGCTATGTTGTTTAAAGAAAAGTTAGAAACGCCTGATAATTATCTTGAAGATGTTAAAAATAGCAAAATCTATGTTGAAGAAAAATTAGTACCACCCTTAAAAAAACTTTTTAAAAGTTCATCATTATTTGAAGGAAAAATAAACAGGGATAATAACAGCTTAAGATATGCGCTCCGCTTTGATAATAATGAAGATTTGAGTGGTATTGTTGGAAAAATAGAAGAAAATGGTTGGATGCAGTATAGAGAAGACTATCAAGATAAAGGACAATATTTATTTTGTAAAGATAAATATAGACTAGAACTTGGGGAGAATAGAGGCTCTACTTTTGTAACTATAGAATTTAGTAAATCATCCCCATGTTGGAATTTTGAGGAAACTTTAAAGGATGATTTTTATCAGTTGGTTGAGTAGCCTGTGATTTTTACAAAACTTGTGATATTTAAGAAATGACTCTTCTTTATATTCGTATTTTTTTGATACTGAATTACGTAGAAAATTAGAGATAAATATGAAAGAAGACAATAAAGGTTTTTTTAGTCAACGCACATTTAATATATTTTTCTCAGGAGTATTTGTTTTTATTATGGCTATGATGTTTAAAGAGAAACTAGAAACACCAGAGAATTATCTCAAAGATGTTAAAAAAAGCGAAGCTATTGCTCGAGAAAAACTTGCACCACCTTTAAAAAAATTATTTATAGACGCATTGATATCCGAAGGTCGAACAAGCAGAGGTAGTAGCTCGCTACGTTACGGAATGACATTTAAAAATAATAATAGTGTAACCGACAATGATATAAATAAAATTAGGGATGATGATTGGATACAATATGCAAGTGAATCTCAAAAGGAGGGATCATACTTTTTCTGTAAAGATAAATACGAGTTGAAAGTTACAGAAGATGAAAGCTATATTTCTACAATAATAAGATATAGTAAATCATCCCCATGTTGGAATTTTGAAGAAACTCTAAGGGATGATTTGTATCACTTGGTTGAATAGTGTTTGGTTTAAATTGAACTTATAACATTCGAAAAAATAAACTATTTTCTATAATCTCAAATTTTTTGATATTTGGCTACATATAAAAATAGAGACAGCGCGTAGGTTGGGTGGAGCCTGCAACTCCCAACACCTTAAAATAAAAAATAGCATAGTACTGTCCAAATATAAAGCCATACTTACCTCTGCCGAGGGACGAGGCACAAAGCTAACTATTAAAGAACAATAACCTGTGCCCCGCAAATTTCACGACCATTAAAGAAACCAAATCTATAGGCCATTTTTTATAGTTAACTTCTTTAATGCACAAAGCCTATCGAGTCTAGGCAACACCCGCATTCAAGCCACCATTGGAAGTCAAAAATCTCAATCGAACAGCGCAAGCTATACTGAGACCAATCAAGCCTCTAACATTACCACCAATAATCTTGCCCTTATCGCCATAGGCGGCGGTACTGATAGTAATATCAACATCAACGGCAGCAACCTAAACGTCAGTAATGATGCCCTCTTCCAAGCCGACAACGACTTCAACGTCAATGGTGTTGCGCAAAACAGTACTACCCGTAGCACTAACTCAAGCTCAAGTGCGGCTATTGGCGGTTATGCCTCTACAGGCAGTGGCCAAGGTGCAAGTGCTGGCATCACCGCTAGTGCTAGCCGTGGCAAAGGTTACGCTAATAGCGACACTACCACTTATGCCAACAGCCAACTCAACGTGGGTGGCACCACCACCCTAGACATCGGCAATGACGTCACCATCAAAGGCGGTGTCATTAATACGAATAGAGCACAAGGAGTGATCGGTGGTGATGTCAACATCGAATCGCTACAAGATACTGCCGTCTATGACAGCAATCAGAAGAATATGGGCTTTACCCTTGATGTCGATCTAAAGGGTGCAGGATCAAGTCTATCCGTCAATGGCGGTAAGACTGACATCAATGCCGATTATAAAGCGGTGGGTCAGCAGTCAGGCATCTTCGCCAATAATCGTATCAAAGCGATTATAGCTGACACGACTCTCAGCAATGCAGAGAAAAATGCAGCTATTGCTAAATGGGATGAAGGCGGAATCTATCGTGTCGCTGCTCATACGGCGCTTAGTGCATTAGGTACAGGTAGTGTCGAGGGTGCTTTAACCACAGGTGCTGCCGCTGGACTGGATACGTCGAGTACGGTAACCGCTACTAATGTCGATGCGGATAATCGTCAGTTGCATCCGCAAGAACAACAACTGGCTAAAGTGTTATATGAAAAAGCTAAAAAACAAGGGTGGAAAAGAGCAGATGGTAAATCTTATACTCTGCAAGAAATAGAAGATGCCTTACGATGGGCAAATAGTTCAAAATATAATGAGAAATATAATGATGATGTAACCATTAGAGTTGGCAATAACGCCAAGGGTGCTGCTATTGATAAAGTCATGTATGACAATGGCGTAGGTGCTGATTTTGAATCAAGACTGAAGAAAGCAGTACTAGAAGGATTGATTACTTCTGCAGTCTTGTACCCGCATGTATTTGGCTTTGAGCCAGATTTCGTAATGACGAGTGGAGGCGTTGCTGGTGCAACTCAAGGGGGCTCAGGCAGCTCTGCTGTCAGCTTGCACAACGGGCAAGGCTATTCATCAGGCAACTACGATATCGGCATTAATATAGATAAGAGCAATATACAGACCTTTTCTGTTGATGGTAGTGTAGTCTATGGTTTTATTTTAGATGAGCCAAGTAATCAAGAGGAAAGTAGAACTGACTTGACGGCGAATACGCTTCGAGGCTCATCATTCACAGGTACTAGCTGTTATTTGGGTGCATGTGGTGCAGTAGTCACTACTAGAGCAGACCGTTCAGCAGGAATTCCTTCTAGAAAAGTACTAATGCTAGGACTTGGACAAACCCTAGGCAAAGGCGGTACTACGGGAGGTAGCATAAGTGGTGGGGTTATGAAAGAGACTAACTACAATATGATTAAAAATATAGACGAAATAAAAGAACAAGTCAGAAAAATAAAGCCATACCGATAGTGAGAGACAGATATGAAAAGAGATAACAAAGGTTTTTTTAGTCAGCGAACATTTAATATATTTTTCTCTGGAGTATTTGTTTTTATCATGGCTATGATGCTTAAAGAGAAATTAGAAACGCCAGAGAATTATTTAGAAGATGTTAAAAAAAGTGAGATTGTTGCTAGAGAACAGCTTGCACCGCCTTTGAAGAAAGTATTTGTAGACGCATTGATATCTGAAGGTCAAGCAAACAGAGGTAGTAATAGATTAAGCTATGGAATGACATTTGAAGATAGCAATAGTATAACTGATGATGATATAAGTAAAATTAGAGCAGACGGTTGGATTCAGTATAGAAAGGAATTCCAAGAGGATGGATTATACTTTTTCTGCAAAGACAAATATGGGTTGGAAGTTACAGAAGATGGAAGGTATATCTCTGCCATAATAGATTACGACAAAGTCTCACCATGCTGGAATTTTGAAGAAACTCTAAGGGATGATTTGTATCACTTGGTTGAGTAATCATTAAATAAAGGCTTATTTTTTTAATAGGTAATCCCCTCGAAAAATAATAACACTTAAAAATAGAGAATAACTGCTAAAATAGACCAGCAGGAGATACAAATAGTACAAATCCCAATCGTGATGGCGCTAGGGCTGCGAAAGGCAAGTGTAAATACCCATGATTCACTTAATGATATGACACCTGCTGAGTACAGGCAGGTGGCTTAATTATTCTACGATGATGTTGTGTTAAGAATGGGGTATTTACACCCAAACTACTAGCGATATCCAAGCTAATAGCAGAATGACTATTTGAACTTTTCTAGTGAATGTTAATACTTTGAATTGCTTCAGTCGTCTTGTTAAGTGTCTCACTTAGTATCAAGCCCCTTTATCAAATCTGCCATTAAATCTTATCCATCTGTCTGGTCAAAAATTCCAATAGATAGTTTCTCATCTGTAATCAGCATCATATGCACAAAAAACCGTAGTAGCGGTGAGTATTGCCACTTGTTCGTTTGCTCTCTATGGTCTTGACTAGCAATACCGATATGGAAAGCATTTTTCGACTCATTAGATTGCTGCTTAATGTCTTGATAGTCAGTAGATGACATAGTTTCCATCAATAGATCTTCGTTGCTACTTACCAGCCAACGTTTCAGAGGCAGCAGTTTCTTAGCAATATCAATGAAGCGCTGCAACTCTTTTTTATCTTCTTTTCTAAATGGTAGGTATGCTCTGCTAACAGACAGTTTTTCACGACATATCTCAATAAACCAAGTCCAGTCAGTCCCTGACTTTTCTCGTAAGCGATAGGCACCATTTAACAAAAGCGATAGCAGTCTTAAATCACTTTGGTATTGAATGTTCAGTGGACTTAGTACAGGGGTATTTGGATCTGATAGCTTAACAAAGCGAGGTTTACCATGTTTAGTAGTGATGTTGGCAACCTCGCTCGCACGTTCTATTAGAACCTTTGCATCGTGCATAGAAATATTTGCCAACTGGGCTGCTTTACTCAACAGTACCTCTTTATCATAGGTCTGTAGTAGCAGCTGTACTCGGTTTAGACCATAACGACCAAACAATTCATCAGTGGTTGGGGTATTGGTACTCAAGAGAAACTGTTTATCACAGTTTTCGATCGTAAATTGAGGTGACTTGCGTTTGCCTTCTATAATACTTTTAAACAAAAGTTTACGCATGCTAGGTATGCTGACCATGCCATTAGCAGTAATGTCAGCATTATCCTTAATCCTTCTAAGAGGAAATTCGGTAATGTTACACAGCGTTTGCTCGGGTAGTTTGATGTCAGCAATACTTAACGCATAGGTCGCCATCAAAGTAGCAAAATGGTTGTAATACTCAAAGCTACGCTCAGGCGACAAGTGCCCCATAACACCTGATAGAGCGTACCAGCGATCTTGTGCATCGATATGCTCCCCGAGTAGGCCTTTTTTTATACGCAGTATGTCGTTTTCGTCATAATCGGTGAGGGCTTCTACGAGATCTGGATGACCTAATAGCGCTAAAGATAGATTGCTCACAGCCGTGTGTCTAAACCCATGAAAGGTATGCTCTGCCACATTATGATCTACCGACATGTCTTTTAAGACTCGTTTGAGTAACTGTAAAGGAACATGGTCATCAATAGGACGCTGATCCGATGATAAGGTAAAGATAAATTTGTTTGAATGGCTGCCAATATTACTTTGCACAAAGTTAATAAAAAAGTTCAGCTCATCAGGCTTGAGAAGGGCAAATAAGGCAATGCGGCGGATACTACTTTGAGTCTTGGTGGGACGGTAGCTATTGGGCCTGATTACCACTGAGGGTGTAGCTGCCTTTAAACCTTCGATATCACTATACTTAAGTCCCAACAGCTCTTTTTTGCGCATGCCAGTACGATAGACTAAGATAAATAAAAGCGCGAACATCTCCCGCTCCAATATATCTACAGAACCCAGTATCTGCGTAATTATGGCTTTGTACGCTTGCGGTGATATCAGCTCTGCACGTACACGCCGACCGTTTTTGGAGTGTTGAAAGTTCACGGAGGGTAGATTGTATTTGCTCTTAGCAAAGTTGTGCATACTCTTTAATAAATTGGCAGAGTATCCAATGTCAGTATTGTTCCGTACGACAGCTTTGTACTCTAAAATATCTTCATAAAGTTCCTCAAACTCTTCCTCTGACCAAATATCAAGCGGCTGAGCCGTTGTGAAATATAACCATTCATAGCCTATGGTTCTAATATATTTCAAAATAGACTCATTACTAAGTGATTTTGACTCCTTTCGATTGAGTAAACTTAGTACCCAATCTAATAAAATTTTTTCACTTAAGTCATCGTATTGCCCATAGCGTTTTTGTACTCTTTCGATAAGAGTGTACGTCGTTTGGCCGAGTTTTTTCTTCTTCTGTTTTTTATCCATTTTGAAGTCTTTAGTCAGATTCATAATTAAATCAGACTTTCTAACCTCTATCTTTTTGGTAGAACTACTACTAGATGTCTCGTTTTGATTAACAGAGTTTTTGCTGATAGACAGCGTCAAAATATGTTCTAGATCATACGGCTCCTCTTTATACTGATATTTTTGGTTCAAAAACCGACCAAAGTCCTGTGTACTCAGTCCAGCAGTATTATGCATACCTCGCAGCACCCCAACTGAAGCATGATCAATATTAGTGCCCTTCAGCTCCTCCCAGTAATAACTGGCGTAATATAAAAACCTTGAAAAGGGAAGTGGCTTAATACCTAAAGGATTGATCACGTCAGACAAAGCCACAGTCAAGTATTGTTTTATCTTATCTTCTGACAGCTTGGCAATGATAGGTTTGATCTCTGCTTGACTGCTTTTTTTATGATAACGCATCAGCCAACACTGACTGACCACATCTACAACGATTTGCTTGGTGTTATAAAGCTGGTCACTTTCTTCTTCTCGCTCGTTACCAAAGCGCTTCTGCACAAAGCGCGGCGAGACCATTATCCTGTCTTTGATAAATGGCTGATACTCTTTGGCGAGCAATGAGGTAAGCCATCCTTGAAGCATTTGTACCTCGTTGATGCCACCATATACAATTCCTGAGAATATCAGCCAACCTATAATCTGATCTTGGCTATAATCGACTGTTTGCTCCCAATTATGCTCTACTGCGCGAATAATTTTGACCAGCGCCTTACCGTCTTTTAACCAAGCTGTATTTGTAATTAGTGGATTAATTTTAGTAGGCTGTGGCGCGATTATCTTAGGATAGTGATGCTCAGCAAGCATATGGTACTTATTTTGATAGTCAACGAACTTAACGACGACTTGCCAGACATGTTTGAGTGTTCTAGATGACTCGTAAGCTTTTGCAATTTTGTTTTCAATGATTGACTGAAACTCATCAAATCCTTCTTGAGACAATGGTTCCAATTGTCTATAAAGCTCTATCTGAAACTGGCTTAAAGATTGACTCCAAGATAGCCATGATAAATCAAAATAGTCGCTAGAGCTTGGCGAAAATGAAAAGATGCGCTCATTGGGCCAAAGCGCTTGTTGGTAGTATTTATTGAAAGACTGTATGAATCCGATACTTCCAGGATGAATCCTTTTCAATGACTCCCATTCGGTTTGTAAGTCGGCGAGTAGCTTTATCTCACGTGTCCTTGCCGTGTCACTGTTTTTGAGTATAGATGGGTAAGGCACGTAGCGCTTTTTTCTACCATCAAACTTTGCTAAGTCATCAATAATTTTTGGCAGCTTTATTTCATTTATTAGCATGATCAACCTCTGCAGTGCTTGTGCCGACATGATTTGAATTAGGGTAATGATTGATTGTGATATCTGATAACCCAAGCTGTGCTGCGATCTGTTCAAACACGGACGCTACACGCTTAATATCTGCTTTACTACTTGATGAGAAGCGCCCCAATACTTCTTGACGAGCTTTTTCATGACCAATAACCGTGTTAATCAGTGATAAGGAAACGCCAAGTTTTTCAAGCTGCGTACGAACAAAGTGGCGTGTCCAATAGGGATTGGCGTCAATGATATGCTTGGTCATATGATAAGCATCGCCACGCTTAATATCTTTAAGAGTAGGAGAGTTAGCAGTAGGAGCTCGCTCAGACAACAGCTTTAATAGTGCTTCATCATTACCTAAACGTATATTATCAATGATAGCGCTGATATCATGATGACCTTGGTGCTTTGCCTGATAGTTGACTAAATATGCTCTATAGTCTGTTAGATGGCGTATAAGTGTGGGGCATAGCGGAATGAGACGGTCACTTTTGACCTTCTTAACTGGCTTGTCATTGATGAGCAGCCAACCCATATCAAGATCGATATCGTACATCTTGCCAAGACCGTTGTTTGGTCGCACGCCGGTTAAAAGGCAAAAGACAAACCATACAAAAATACTGGTTCTATTAAAGTGCTCCTCATCGTTTGAACTTTGATCAGTCCAGTACTTCATCTCATTTACGATGTCGCAAACTGTTTCAATCTTTAGCGAAAACCCTGACCCTACTGTATATTTGCGCCAAGCGATGATATAAGTTAGGTCAAAATCACTGTTGCTATTAAATATACCCAGTGCTGATTTATAGTGAGCCATAAGTGCTTCGCTGGTGTGGCTACTATAGTACATCGCAGGAGCATGGGACGCAGGCGTGCGACAGATGATATCGGCGATATGTGCATGACAATCAGGTGTATAACGAGAGAGCACGACATGTAGTGCAGTCTCTATACGATTGACGGACAGGTACGGCAATCCAAGGCTGCTACGTAAGGCGGCAAGATAAGCCGTAAAATATTCTTTTGATGGTAACTCGCAAGCAAGTAAATCATCTATCAGCCACACCGGCAGTGGAACTTTGATGGTATCAGAAGTATTTTCATAATCATTTTCGAGCAGTGTTTGGCTTGTGGACCTTTCGGTAATACCTAAGCTGTGTTCAATGTAATACTTTTTACCTTTAAGGTTGAAAATCCTAGGATGACCGATATAGCCGGGTATTAGTAAGGACTTAACTGGAAGGCCAGTAAGCATCGATAACAGTAAAATACCCGCACAGGTTTTATCAGTCTCTGATTCTAGCAAGGTGCTGGCGTCTTGGTTGAGTGCAGCAAATAACGCTTGGTAGCCGGCAAGGGAGAGTAAGCGCGTGTTAGAGTTAAGCGCGAGATTGCGCTGAGACATGTAGTTTTGCTGTAGCGATAAATCTATAGTTTGGAGCGGTACAGAGTGTTTGATTAACGGGTTTGGATATTCGCCATAGCTGACATAGGGTGCCTCATAGTGGTCAATACGCTCTTCAAAGCTGGTGGTTAACCCTTCATGGCTTTCAGTATTAGCATCTAAAAATGCAAGATCTATGGCGATATCGCTGTGTTCTATATCATCATGTGTGTTACCCCATGCATCATTACTAGGCGTAGTATTCCAGTTGTGACTCGTTGCAGTAGAGTCTAAGGGTAATTTCGATGTGTTATCTGCTAAGTTGATAGCTATAATTTTAATATGTTTAGGCGGCTTCTTATACTTGGGTCTAGGCTTGCGTGACGTATGCGCATTTTTATAGGCGGTCGTTATTTTTTCTATTTGGCTCAGTTTATCTTTTGCCACTTTCTTTTCTTCGGCATGAGTAGCTTGCTTATCATTTAACAATTCATATGCACTTTTTTGCTGCTCTAATAGAACAGTGAAAATGGTGTATATGCTTTCCACATTCATGGTCATTTGAGGTAGATCGGGTAGTTCACGCCAAATCCATGTTCGTCTGGAAGATCCTGAAAACTGAGCCTGTTTGAATTGCATCAGTATATTTTTGGTTTGCTGTTTTGGCCAGTGCTGCGTCAGCAGTACGCTTGTGTGCATTGCTATGGCTAGCCAAATTAACCGTTTTTGTAGGTAGTCATGCTGATGTTCATTGATAGAATGCTGCATGAGAATGAGCAATTGCAGGATGAGTGGTTGTTTTGCTAATTCTGATCTACTAATAATCATAGAAAGCCGAGGAACTGGCCTTCTTTGTAATACCTTTAATATTAATCTTAGTAGATTTTGGGGATTATCATCTGGTTGGCTATAGCTATTGTGTACTGCTAAAGTGATCTCAGATATGGCAGTCGATACTGCTTCTGGATATATAAAATTTTGGTCATTATCAATTTTTTTAATAATTTCTGTTAATGCTTTCAGATTAAGCCCACGCTCTTCATGATTATTCTCAGCATTCTCAGCATTCTCAGCATTCTCAGCATTCTCAGCATTCTCAGCATTCTCAGCA
>NZ_JADQAL010000036.1:0-986 GCF_022129275.1 Psychrobacter sp. Ps3 | reverse complement strand
TTCTCAGTATTCTCAGTATTCTCAGTATTCTCAGTATTCTCAGTCATAAAACACCTTTAGAAGGTCGCTTGTAATAAGTTTGCTCACTTATATTTATAAGCCGACAAAATGTAGTAATAGCAAAAATATTTTTGCCAAATAATTTTTGGTTTATCTCTGGATCCAAGATCTTGTTTAGCTGCGAGTAAACAAGCCTGATATCTATTATCTTGTTATGTTGAGCAATGAGATTGATAAGCTCGTAAAAACTGATGTCAAAATTAAACTGATCTTTTGGGATATATCTCACAGACACTTTTTGTCCGAGTACATTAAAATCAACATCAGGACTTTTGATCAAGTGAAAAAGCTCAAAATTATTGACTAAAAACCATCTTTTGTCTTCTTTGATAAATAATGTGGTTTTAGTCCAAGCAGCGCTATGCTTAAGTTTAAAGGCTTCACTAATGAAGGGTCTGATATGACAGGTATAAAGATTATATAGTTCAAGAACGCCTTCAAATATGACCACAGGAGTTGTCTGCAGCTTGGCAACTGTTAATGATTTTGATGGATTCATAAACACTCCACTAAGATAATGATCTAATGTGGTCGATATGCTTCATTTATTGACCTCTACTCTTATCTTACTATTACTTGCGATCAATTAAATCCCACCTCGTCAACTAGACGACAATACGTGACGCATCATTTTACTTTTAGAGTTACTTATAGAAGAGCAATGATAATTTGCTCTGAAGCGCTTTAGAAATGAGCTAGAGTTAGCAAGCACGTGGATAGGGTAGACAGAGTGGAATTCTAGGACAACGGCTTACGGATCTTAGATAGAGATTTACCAGTGTGCTGCTTAAATATTAGGATCAAGAGCTTATATGACATGGATGCAGATTGATATCTGATCTTAGGACATAAAAAGAATTTTTTATTATTTCTCACCTCTTAAACCGCCTAACACTACTCACCACCACCCCAAACAGCTCAAGCGA
>NZ_JADQAL010000004.1:0-136317 GCF_022129275.1 Psychrobacter sp. Ps3 | reverse complement strand
CTGGAACAATTTTAGCGATCAGCAGTGCCTATTTGCGAATGTTCAACACGCCCTAGTAAACATACTCTGACTATATCAAATTATAGCGCTATGCCAAACCCTATCTCTAAAGTCGCCTTTTAAGCGCTAAGCTTTTTATATCGACTCACCCCAGCAATGATAGTCTCATCAATCACTCGGTCATCGCCTAGCATCATCAAGACAAATAACTGCTCCTCAAGAGTTTTCGTCTGACTCATGCGGCGCTCTAATAACGCTGTGCCTGCTAAGTCAATCACCACAAAATCGGCTTCTTTATTCGGCATAAAGTTACCAATTTTATCGTCTAGTACTAGTGACTGCGCGTTACCTAAAGTGATTTGATACAAGCCTTGATGCGCGGATAGCGGATTGCTCTGGAGTTGCTGGACTTTATAGGCTTCATTTAACGTCGTCAGCATTGACAGACTGGTGCCCGCGCCGACGTCGGTGGCGATACTGACTCCGGTGTAGCTCAACGTCTTTGGCAAATCAAATAGCCCACTACCTAAAAACAAATTGGACGTTGGGCAGTGAGCGATCTGGGTGCCAGTATCGCGCAGCACTTCGTACTCTGATGTCTCAAGATAGATACCGTGTGCCAGCGTCGTATAGCGGCCCAATAGGGACATATCCGCATAGACATCGAGGTAGCCCTTGTGATTGGGATACAGCTCACGGACAAAAGCGACTTCATCACGGTTTTCGGCTAGGTGGGTTTGTAAGTACACGTCATCATAGCTGGCGTAAAGCTCGCCTGCCATTTGCAGCTGTCTAGGCGTTGAGGTAATCGCAAACCTTGGAGTAATAGAGACATGCTGACGACCACGATTATGCCACTTATCGATGATATCTTGGCTATCGCGGATGCCCTGCTCTGTAGATACACACAGATGCTCAGGCGCATTGATGTCCATCAGTACGTTACCCGTAATCATCCGTGTCTTAAGTTTTTCGCTCTCTAAAAAGAACGCCTCAACAGACTCAGGGTGGCTTGTGGCAAATACTAGCGCGGTCGTCGTACCATTAGCAAAAAGCTGATTTAAAAAGAACTGTGCCGTATCATGTGCAACTTTTGGATCACCGAAATTTGCTTCAGTGACAAACGTATAGTTATTGAGCCAATCAAGCAGCTGTTCACCGTAAGACGCAATCATGTCTATCTGCGGATAATGCACGTGAGTGTCGATAAAACCTGGCATGATTAGCTTATCTTGATAATCATGGATTTTTACGGGTTCCTGACCTTCTTGATCATTAGCGTAACTCAATAAAATAGCGTGTTTATGACCGTAATCAACCACGAGACCCGTGGCGTCATCGACGACTAATGCACCCTTGGCGATATATTCAGGATAGACGGTTACGCCAGCCACTACCGGTAATAGCGTTATGTTTTTTTGGACAATTGTAGTCTCGAGATCATCCGAGCGCTCAGAATTAGTGCGTGCTATTCTTTCGTCATAATCATCTTGGGTCAGGTAATGTAATAATTGCGCTTGATAAATATGGATAGTCATAAAAAAGTCTCACCGCTCTATTCATAGCACTGATGTCCATAGGCTATGATCGGTATAAAAAAGGATTAAAGTCGTTTAAAAAGTTACTTTTTATGGCTATGTTGCACTCTTAATTGGCACTTACAGATAGCTCAGTAGTGATAGATTGTAAAATTAAACAGCCGGGAGTGGTATATGGATTGCTCACGCTTGATGATACTGCTGCATAATTTGTGCAGCGATAGATACCGCCACTGCCATCGGCTCTTTACCGCCTATAGGCAAGCCTATGGGCATAGTGATTCTCTTAACTAATGACTCACTATAGCCGCGCTGTAGCAAGCGATCACAAAAGCGCTTAGCCTTAGTCGCAGAACTGATACAGCCAATATAAGGAGACGATCCTTTGATAGAGTTATCTACGAGCTCAGTATTATTTTTATCAAGCATTGAGCTATCTTCAAAGGTTATCTCGTCGTCCGCTTTGAGTACGTCTAATGCTGCACGCACTAACTCAAAATCAAGATTATGATCATGGGTCATAACCAGCATAAAGCGTTTACCGCCTTGCTCTATAAAAGGGCGAACAAAATCCACAGGCTCGTCATCGATATGTACGCGAATGTGCTTTGGCAAGCGATAAGTAGGCTCATCTACACTCTGTGTACTCTTAATCGTAGACTCAGCCGATAGATACTGATCGAACCTCTCAGCTCGGCTATCCACCCAATCTACCTGACAAGGCAGCTCTGCTAATATCGTCATCAAAGCCGCTGCCACATGACCGCCGCCAAATACTAGTATCGACAAAGGCGGCGTGATATTAAAGCGCTCAAACATAACAGTCACACTACCACCGCAGCATTGGGCCAGCTTAGCGCCTAATGGATAGTGTTTAGTGTAGACCGCATCACGGCGCGCAGCTTTTGCCTTCTCAGAGCGCGCTTTTTGTGATGTTTTGGCGGTTGTGGCCACATCGGTTTCAAGCTCGCCAGTGAGCATCTGTCTTGCGGTGCTGATAACATCATGCTCAAGGCCGCCGCCGCCTAACGTATCGCTAAAATCATCGCCGGTCACAACCATCTTCGCCTGCAGCGCCCTTGGAGCTGAACCGTTGACAGCAACGACAGTCGCCAATACATGCGCAGCCCCCTGCTGCTGATAGCGCGCTAGAGCCTCGTACCAACGTTCAGGCGGCATGGCCGATACAGATAAATTACTCACTGTGCGCCGGACCCCTAGCGACTGAGACATTAGGATCTTTTATTGCCTCAGGCTGCTCGTCATCGTGCTCGCCTGCCGATTTAGGAGGACTGGTGTCCTCAGCGTGTGGCACTGGCTGCGCTTTATCTTTATTATCCATCTTCACTTTGCCATCGGCGCTGAACTGCTCTTTGACTTCTGGGTGACTATCGGTATTTATGTCATCAGTAGGATTTTTTCTTACAGGTATCTCCCACTCCTCCCCTTGCAAGCGCATTACTGCTTTTAGCACCGCTTCACTAGTGGCAGGCATAGTCAGATCAGGGTTTACTTTATAATCCGCTAAGCTTGCCACCGCATTGTTGATCGCGCACCAAACACTAGCGGCTAGCATAAAGGGCGGCTCGCCTACCGCTTTTGAGTTATAAATAGTCTGCTCTTCGTTTTTGCGATCGAATAGCTTGACACTCCACTGTTTTGGCAGATCATGCGACGTTGGAATTTTATAATTAGCAGGACTGTTCGAAGCTAGCGTACCTTTGTCATCCCATGTCAGCTCTTCTGTGGTAAGCCAGCCCATACCTTGTACGAAACCGCCTTCAATCTGTCCAATATCAATAGCGGGATTAATTGACTGCCCGACATCGTGCAAGATATCGCAGCGCAGCACCTTATATTCGCCCGTCATAGTGTCAATCTCTACTTCTGCACAAGACGCGCCCAAGGCAAAGTAGAAGAAAGGCCGACCCCAAGCTTTGGAGCGATCGTAAAATATCTTTGGCGTTTTATAGTAGCCAGTAGCAGAGAGGCTAATGCGGTGCTGATAGGCAAGGAGTACCAGCTCTGCAAACGTTAAGGTCCCTTTATCGCCAATCTGCACATGATTATTTTCAAACTTGATACTATCAGACGATACTGCAAAGTGCTCAGCGGCAAACTCAACTAAGCGCCCTTTAACGGTAAGGCAAGCGTTTTGCGCGGCTTTACCATTGATATCCGTACCTGAAGAGGCAGCGGTTGGCGAAGTATTCGGTACTTTATCAGTGCGCGTTGCAGTGACCTTGACCGTATCTAAGTCCACTTCGAATTCATTGGCGACGATCTGAGCAATCTTAATGTATAAGCCTTGCCCCATCTCTGTACCGCCATGGTTGATTTGAATGGTGCCATCGGTATAGATGTGCACTAACGCGCCTGCTTGGTTAAGATGCTGCACGGTAAAAGAGATGCCAAATTTGACAGGCGTCAAAGCTATGCCTAAACGCTTGTCGCTACCTTCAGCCTGTGCCTTTTCGTTAGCCGCCATTATCTGCTGACGACGCTTATCGTAATCACAGTCTTTCGCTAGATTGTCCATCAAAGTGGCCAAATCAAAATGCTCAATTGGCTGACCATAATGGGTGGTTTGACCATCTTGATAAAGATTATTTAGGCGCACCTCTAGCGGATCTTTACCTAACGTATAAGCAATTTGATCCATCATATATTCAGCAGTCATTAGACCTTGTGGTCCACCAAATCCGCGATAAGCGGTGTTTGAGACCGTATGCGTTTTGCAGCGGTGGCCGGCAACTTTTGCCGCAGGATAATAGTAAGCATTGTCACAGTGGAACATCGCGCGATCGACAATAGCGTCAGATAGATCTGGCGAATAACCACACAGCCCTGACAGCTGCATATCGACGCCTAGGATCTGTCCAGACTCATCAACACCGACCTCGTAGCGATTAGAGAACTCATGACGCTTACCGGTGACCACCATGTCGTCTTGACGATCCAATCGCATACTCACAGGCACATTATGACGTTTGGCAACGATAGCGCTCAGACATGACCAAGCCGCCGCTTGCGTCTCTTTACCACCAAAGCCGCCACCCATTCTGCGTACGACCGTACTGACCGCATGAAAAGGCAGATCGGTGACTTCAGCGACTAGCTGCTGCACCTCACTTGGATGCTGAGAGGATGTATAAACCTCAAGGCCGCCATCATCACAAGGTGTGACATAAGACACTTGCCCCTCTAGATAGAAGTGCTCTTGCCCTAACATATGGATATGACCTTGCAAGCGCTTAGGAGCATTCTCTAAAGCTGACTGCGTATCGCCTCGCGTCATAAAGTGGCTTGGACGTACAAACTGCTCTTGCTCAAGCGCTTGCTCAACCGTCACTATCGCAGGCAACGGCTCATATTCGACTTTCGCTTCCAAAACGGCCTTTTTTGCTGCGCGGTGACTCGTTGCCACTACTGCAAATAGCGTCTGACCGACGTATTCAGTGATGCTATCTACCATCAAAGGATCACCATCAAACACAGGTCCGATATCCGTTGCCGCAGGCAAGTCTTTAAACACTAAAACATCAACCACCCCGTCAGCCGCTCTCACCGCATCTAAGTCCATACTGATAATACGCGCATGAGCGTGCGTGCTTTTGCCCACTGCCAGATGCAGCGTACCTTGCGGCTTTAAGATATCATCGACGTAGGTCGCCGTTCCCATTACGTGACTAATGGCACTATCATGCTTAGCGGAGCTGCCGATTTTGTTTTTGGGTGGACGTACTCGGCGGATTTTATAGCTATCAAAAAGGCTTGAATGATGACTCATTATGCTGCTCCCTGCGTTGGTAACTCAGTCATTAACTGCTTGGCGCACTTGACTAGTAAGCGCTGCACCACATGCATACGATATTCGCGGCTAGCTCTAACATCCGTCATGGGTGACACATCCAAAGGCATGGCATCTGCTGCCATCTTAAAACTTGCGATGTTAACTTTCTGACCGATAAGCGCGTCTTGGCAATGCTGCGCTAACAGAGGAATAGCAGCCATACCGCCTAAACCGATTTTGGCATTAGCAATCGATGAGTTATCTGCTGATAAATCAATTCTCGCTGCCAATAGACAAGCTGAGATATCGTCCTCATAACGTTTACTAATTTTGTGAATAAATAGGTGCTGATGCGCTTGCATTAAAGGAATATGCACCCCGACTACATAACTGCCTGGACGCAATTTGGTTTTTTTATAATCTAGGAAAAACTCAGCCAAAGAGATGGTTTCATCAGAGACTGCAAATGATTTTTTACTATCGTTATCAGCATCCGTCTCTTCATTGATGACATCACAGTGGCGTAGATGCACTCGCGCCTCTAATGCTAACAACACAGGCGGCAGATCACCAATCGGTGAGGCATTGGCAATATTGCCACCAAGCGTACCCATATTACGGATCTGCGGTGAGGCCGTGCGCGCAAATAAATCAGCAAAAGCAGGAAAGTGCTGCTCTAGAATCGGCAGCATTTGCTTATAAGTCATGCCCGCGCCGAACGTTAACTCTTGATTATCGGCAGACTCTGAGAGCGACCACTGCTGTAGCTCATCGAGCGCTGAGAGCTGAATAATAACCTCATGATCCATCAAGCGCTGAGTAACGGTCAGTCCCAAATCAGTA
The DNA here is from genome assembly GCF_022129275.1 of Psychrobacter sp. Ps3. NCBI lineage: Bacteria > Pseudomonadati > Pseudomonadota > Gammaproteobacteria > Moraxellales > Moraxellaceae > Psychrobacter > Psychrobacter sp. Ps3. The sequence continues at coordinate 130,143 of NZ_JADQAL010000004.1, read as the reverse complement.
CCTCCCGCCCATATCGTGGCAGTAGGATACACAGCGAGTAATTGGTTCAGCTCGCTGACAGTACGTGGTATAAATAGCTGCTTTGAGCCATCAATCAAGGCAGGCTCTATAGAGCGTAGTTGAGTATTTGACTCGGCCTTATCAGTATCGGTTTTCTGAGCAGCATGACTTGCCATAGCATCTGTTGCTAGAGTGAGCGCTTTGGACGGCGTATTTGCGCTATCGAGCTGTTGACCGATTTGCTGCATTTTTAAACCAGCATCGATAATAGGCCGATAGCCGGTACAGCGGCATAGATTGCCAGATATAGAAGCGACGATCTCATCGTAGCTAAAATTAGCGGCGTTTGCATTATCCTGTGTCTGCAGGCGATTGTTTTCGTATAGGTTCGCCAATGACATCACAAAGCCTGGCGTACAAAACCCGCACTGCGAGCCGTGACATTCAACCATCGCTTGCTGCGCAGGATGCAATAGTGCCCGATCAGGATGGTTTTCAGGGTTATCTGCTAGGTAGGCGGCTGTCAATAAATGATGACCATCCATTAATGACAGTAGTGTGATACAAGAGTTGAAAGTAAAAAAAGGTTCACTCTTAGTACCCGCTTGCGACGGTAAGCGCTGAGCCATGATGGTACAAGCCCCGCAATCACCACTACCGCAGCCTTCTTTGGTATCGGTTTGACGCTCGTGCAAGCGCAAATACTCAAGCACGGTAGTATTAGGGTTAAGATCACGCACTTGATGCGGCTTGCCATTTAGATAAAAATGAATCATAGCTGTACTCGGCTGTCTGGATAAAAAGGAGATAAATAAAATTTATCTTTAATCGGATAATAATACGTTAACAATCAATATATCAAAGGTCAGGCGCACGCAGCGACACTGCCATAAGGTAGTATTCAATTATTGTAATAATAAAATTTATACGACGACGATCATCATACCTACATCAATACTGATAGCTATACAGGTATTGAATAAGCTGACTGCCTATGAGACTGCTGACTGGTTCAGACTTAATCTTTATTGAGGATGGAGCTTCAGTATCTATCACTGCACTTTAAGCGCTTATATAGCTACGAAGATTGAAAAACGTCCGTTTACTTTGGCTTGTAGCCAATCACTATTCCGTATTTTGATTAACCAGTCAAAGCTACTTGTTAAAGCTGACTATTTGGTTAACATTGTAATGTTAGCATTATCTTTAATTATTATACAACTCAAAAACAGCATTTACATTAAAAAACTTAAAACGCTTGGCATCTATTATTGGTCAAGGCATAAAAAGGCCAGCGCTCATTTATCAAAACAACTGATAAACAAACGCTGGCCGAAACCTCTAAACTTACAGACCTTTCTTTAAACGATTAGTCATTACCAAGCTCAAGTAAGCTGGCATTACCACCGATAGCGGTCGTATTGATAGTGATGACACGCTCAGTGACGAAGCGGTGCAGATAATCGAGACTTAACATCTCAGAGAAGCCCTCCATATCAGTCACTGCTATCACTTGTGTCAAAATACCATCTGTGTTGGCAAGCTCCTGACTGATACTTTGCACCTCTGCTTGGCTACCTGCGACTGCTACTTGTGCAAGGCGATCAATATACAACAAGGTGATCGTTTGTGAGTCATTAGCAACGCTCAGCACATCATCGCTGATGCCGACATTGTAGAGTATCTTAGCTGCCTCTTCGCACATATCGACTTGGCTTGGGCAGTGCAGAATTACCTCATTACCGGTCAGTAGTGCTGCAATGAGCTGACCCAATACCGCCATCGCTCTTGCAGATTCGCCGCCGATAACCATAGTTTTGCCGCGAGCGGTGACGTATAGATCGTTAGACTCGCCCGTAGCGCCGATCATCCGCTGCACTTCATCAAGCTTCGGCGCGCTGCTAAGTAAATGATAAAATAGCTTGCGCGCTTTATTGGCATCACCTGTTAACAGCGCAAGCTTAGGTATCGCAGCTTCTAAGTACACCGAGCGCTCAACTGCGCCTAATAATCGCCAAGCTTCACAAACCTCAGCATGATTTTTTTTAAATTCATTTGCCATCTTGCTACTCCTTATGCGAGCTGTGTCTGTGTGGTTGATTGAGTGTTTGTGCTATGAGTAGTATTGCCTACAGCGCCTTGCTCAGCGCTAAGCTTCATTAAACGTGCAACATAATGTGGTCCGCCAGCTTTAGGTCCTGTACCAGAGAGACCTGTACCACCAAAAGGCTGAACGTTGACTACTGCACCGATTTGGTTACGGTTGACGTAAGTGTTGCCAACGACTACTCGGCGCTCGATATGCTCGGCGATGTTTTCTATACGGCTATGGATACCCAAAGTCAGACCAAAGCCTGTACCATTGATTGCATCTATTAGCTTATCAAGGTCACGCGCTTTATAGCGTAGTACATGCAAGATCGGGCCAAAGTGCTCACCACCGATAACATCGATACTGTTTACTTCAATCGCGGTAGGCAGTACAAAGGTTGCCTCATCTTCACTAACGACTGAGCTTGCGCTCATAGGGGTCTGTCCCAAAATAGTCGCGGTCGCCTCAGACTGCATACGTTCGATATGGGCTTCTAGTCCTTTTTTGGCATCACTATCGATGACAGGACCGACATCGGTTGAGACATAAGTCGGATTGCCCACGACCAACTCTGCCATATGCCCCTGTAGCAGCTCGATAATGCCATCGGCGACATCTTCTTGCACGCATAAGATACGACAAGCTGAGCAGCGCTGACCGGCTGAGCCAAACGCAGATAATACTGCATCAGTCACCACTTGCTCAGGCAATGCGGTTGAATCGACAATCATCGCATTTTGCCCACCAGTTTCGGCAATTAATATCGGCAGCTCACCACTGGTCTGCGCGTGATTGTTTAGGCTTTGGTTAATGCGCTGAGCAGTTTGCGTTGAGCCAGTAAAGATGACGCCTGCAATCTGATCTGATGCCGTCAAAGCACCGCCAACCTCTCCTGCGCCAACGACGAACTGTAATGCCTCGAACGGCACACCTGCTTGATACATGAGCTGAGCGCCGAAATGCGCGATCAAGCTGGTCTGTTCAGCTGGCTTTGCCACCACCGTATTACCCGCAGCGAGCGCGGCAACTATCTGACCGGTATAAATCGCTAAAGGGAAGTTCCATGGGCTAATGCAAACAAAAGTACCGCGAGCTTTATAGACTTGACGAAGCGATTTGCCTGATAAGTCAGTTATCTCATGGACCTCAGCTGCTAAACGCTCGGCTTCATCAGCATAGAAGCGACAAAAATCCACCGCCTCTTTGATCTCATCGATACTATCTTGCATAGTTTTACCCGCTTCGAGCTGACAAAGCGCCATCAGCTCCGCGTAGTTTTCTTCATACAAGTCTGCCGTTTTTCGTAGTATCTCAGCGCGTCTTGCGGCAGGAACCGCTTGCCAAGCGGCTTGACCGGCAACGGCTACCTCAATGGCTTGATTGGCAATCTCAGCATTGGCATACTGAACCTCGCCAGCTTTTACATTATGATTCCAAGGCGCAAGGACATTTTGACTCTCGAGCTGATGAGTAGCGCCCTCTTTTGTATATTCGCTAATCGCTTGACCATCGATGATTGAAGTCGCTGTCCAAGTCTTTTTGCGCTGTTCAGCAATCGCCGCTTCAAAAGGCTGCCACTGGGAGTCGACAAATATATTAGGGCCATAGCTCGCTTCACGCTCGCCATATATCTCTAGCGGTAAGGGAATCTCTGGGTTGTGTAAGTGCTCATTCGCTACGAGCTTATCATACGGGTGCACAGTAAGCTTATCGATCGGATAAGACTTATCTAATAGCTGATGTACAAATGAGCTATTGGCACCATTTTCTAGTAAACGTCTCACTAAGTACGGCAGCAAGTCTTGATGCGCGCCGACTGGGGCATAAATACGTACTGGTATCTGATAGGTTTGTAAAATATGATCATAGAGTGCGTCGCCCATACCATGTAGACGCTGGAACTCGAAGTCTCTGTGGCTACTCATAGTCATGACAGACGCCAGAGTATGCGCATTATGAGTGGCAAACTGCGGCCAAATCAAACCACGCAGATGATCTGAGAGTAAAAAACGTGCGCAGGCTAAATATGCAGTATCTGTGCCTTCTTTACGTGTCCATACCGGATAGCCTGATAGGCCTTTTTGTTGCGCAAGCTTGATCTCAGTATCCCAATAAGCGCCTTTAACCAGACGTAGCGGAATACGGTCGCCAACCTCAGCCGCTAAGCTCGCAAGCCAAGCAAATATTGCGATAGCACGTTTTGAGTAGCCCTGTACCACAAGACCCAGACCGTCCCAGCCAGCAGTGATAGGATCGCGGTATAGCGATTCAAAGAGCTTTAAAGAGATCTCTAAGCGATCGGCTTCTTCGGCATCAATACTCAAATCAACATTGACTTCGCGTGCCGCCTCAATGAGTAGCAGGCAGCGCTGACGCAAGCGCCCAAACACTTGTGCTTCTTGGGTTGCCTCATAACGCGGGTGTAGTGCGGATAGCTTGATAGAAACCGAAGGCTTAGGCATGCCCTCCTTTACTTTGATATTCGCCGTAGATTTAATCGCATGCAGATAATCATTGAAGTACTTTTCAGCGTCTTTATTGGTAATGGCCGCTTCACCGAGCATATCGAATGAATAGGTATAGCCTTTATTGCGATAAGGCTGACTATTACGATTCGCCTCCTCAATCGTCTCGCCAAGCACGAACTGATGACCCATAATGCGCATCGCTTTTTGCATAGCCGCGCGAATCATAGGTTCGCCCATCTTTTTGGTCATGCGATCCAAAAACCCTGACGCGGTCGTACTGCTATCTATACTAACCACCCGCCCGGTCATCATCAGCCCCCAAGTCGAGGCGTTGACCATCATGCCATTATTATCTTTGAGATGTTTTTTCCAATCGGCCACGCTCATCTTGTCGCGAATCAGCGCGTCAGCCGTATAGTTATCTGGTACACGAATTAAGGCTTCAGCCAAGCTCATCAGCAAGATACCTTCTTGCGTATCTAAGCTGTACTCTAATAAAAGCGAGTCCACCATCTTGACTGACTTACTATCACGGCGCACATACTCAACGAGCTTGCGCGTCTGGTCACTTGCTGCATCGCGCTCAGCCTCGGTCGGCTTTGCCAAAGGTAGTAGCTCTGATAGCCAGCGCTCTTCATCGACACTGTATAATGGCGAGATACGCGCATACAGCTCATCGCTCGATTGCTTGATATAATCAGGTGAAAGCAGCTCTGTTGGCTGAAATAGTATAGGCTCTTGCGGGGTAAACTGATCTATTGGGTGCATACCAACTCCATAATTATCGTCTAAAAACTATGATAAATAGAGCGTCAGGATTTTTATAATCTCATATCTTTATACTGGTATTTTTAGTTATTTAAAACGATATAAAATATAACTATCCGCTTATATAGAGAAGATAAATAACTCTCCAAAAGCGATCTGTAAAATAGCTATAGATAAAGACAAAAAAAACCAAATTATAAAAGATCAGACAGCGCTATCACAAAACGAGCAAATCCAGCAAAAGCTGGATGCGGTTAAGTAGATCGTTGCGTGTTAAACGGACTACGTTAACAATACAAAGGCAAATTAACGTTAAGCGGCATTAGTGCCTTCTTCTTGTCGGTAGTGAAGGAGTGCGATCATAGTCTGAGCGGATGGGTCTAATAGCAGCAAAAACATGATCAGGGTGTCGCCAATTCACTGTAAGAAAAACCTCTACGGCGTTGCTTGAGGTGATGCGCTTAACGTCGCCATATTATCACGAAAAAAATTTTCAAACTATGCCTAACCAACATTTATTTTCAATCATTATTACCTTTAAAAACAGTTAGATACCATATTCATCTTGCTATTGACGCTTAAGGTACCCTTTTCTATTTACTCTTTGACTACTCTGTGTCTATACCCATTTTCATAATCAGACAGTTTATGGCTAATAAACGACAACTGTAACCTATAAATCAGTGCGTTTCATCCGGTGGACCTCTCAAAAAAGAGCCCTCAAAGCTGCATAAAAAAACCCTTCTTATCAAGATCTGATAAAAAGGGTTAGATAACGATAAAGCTTTGATAGAGTTATAAGTTTATAAAATTATAACGACTCTCTAGACTCTAAACAAAGATAATCTTAGCAAGCAGTACTATCGTTAAGATCCAGACCGCTATACTAATATCAGCAAACTTACCGGTTAACGCCTTAGCAGCCGTGTAAGTGATAAATCCAAGCGCGATACCATCGGCGATAGAATACGTTAAAGGCGTAAATAGTAGTACGACGACGACTGGGCCGGCTTCAGTTAAGTCCAACCATTCCACATCTTTTAGCGTAGCTAGCATCAGTACTGCGACATAAAAGATAGCGCCGGCAGTAGCATAAGCGGGAATCATACCAGCAAGTGGTGCAAAAAAGGTACTCAGTAAAAATAGCACCCCGACCGTCACCGCGACTAAGCCCGTACGACCACCCGCTGCAATACCAGAGACACTCTCAACGTAGCTGGTTGTCGATGAAGTACCTAGCGCCGCACCAGCAACTGTCGCTGTAGAATCCGCTAACAGTGCCTTGCCCATATTAGGAATCTTACCATTTTTATCGACTAAGCCGGCTTGACTGGTAGTCGCAATCAAAGTCCCTGCAGTATCAAATAAATCAACGAATAAAAAAGCAAAGATAACACTGATCATGCCAACGTTTAGAGCGCCTGCAATATCAATTTGCATAAAAGTCGGTGCCATAGAAGGCGGCGCTGAGACAATACCGGTAAATTGAGTATTGCCAGTTAATAGGCTAATAAGCGCGACGAGTAAAATACCAATAGTTACCGCACCTGGTACTTTTTTATAAGCCAAAGCGATAATAACAATAAAACCAAAAGCTGCCATAGCAGGAGAGAAGGTCGTCATATCCCCTAGGCCAACCAAAGTGGCGTCGTTATTGACGATGACGCCAGCACTTTGTAGCGCGATAAAAGCTAAAAACGCGCCAATACCAGCGACCACTCCTTGCTTTAGTGAGTTGGGTATGGAGTTGATAATGATTTCGCGTATCTTAAACAGACTCAAAAGTACAAAGATACACCCAGATAAGAATACCGCGCCAAGTGCGATCTGCCAAGTATAGCCCATACCAAGTACTACGCCGTAAGTAAAAAAGGCGTTAAGACCCATGCCCGGAGCTAGCGCGACTGGCAGCTTGGCATAAATACCCATAATAAAACAACCAATCGCCGCAGCTAAGCACGTCGCGACAAAGACCGCGCCTTTATCCATACCCGCATCTGCTAAGACGTTCGGGTTGACAAAGATAATATAAGCCATGGTCAAAAAGGTAGTTAAACCGGCGAGTAGTTCTGTTTTTATGGTGGTGTTGTCACCTGTGATTCCATAATATCTTTTAATTGCGTTCATAGTGTCGCTTCCCAGTTGCATTAATTAAGTATCGCATCCAAACTAAAACCTTAGTGTTTAACAGGTCAATCAAGGCGTTATCTCTACCAAAAACTGTTTTGGTAGAGATAACCCAGAGAAGGTATTTTTAAACATGCTTTATCATCATGCTGCTAATGCATGATGGGGTGTAGAATGGTTTTTAAGCGATACGAGAAGAAGCTTATCTAGTTTAGTCATTCTAGCCGAATGAGTTGATAACGTAACGTCTTTAGAAGTCTCGCCTCCGTCTTTAAGATAAAGTTGACGTCATTATGATCTCATTCTCAGTAACAAAACCTTTGGTGATACCTCCGGTTTTGCGTTTTGCAGTGCTTTAGCTATGACAAGGTTGTCGCTATCGGCAGTGGTACTTAGTAGAATAAACACGTTTAAAAATTAGTGATAACTTGCCTCACGGCCTAGTATATAAAAAAACATACTCTGTGACAATTTAGTAAGTTAAAACTACAATTCAACCTGCAAGCGAAACTCTATTATATTTACGACTTCTTGTCACTCGTTATTTGGAAAAATCAATCATTAGCAATTATTAAACACATTAATAATGACCTTTTTATCATTTAAACGTACACTAACGAGTGAATATGACTTAGAAGCCTTTGCATGCTGATTGTTTTTGGCTTTATTGCCTGAACTTGCTTCATAACGTCAATACTATTGTTTTATATTGCTAGCTATCGTCCATTATATGAGTCCATTAGATGCCTGAATCTTTAAATATTATCGACCTAATCACCCAAGCGAGCCTGCTAGTACAGATCGTGATGGCTTTATTATTATTGGCTTCACTGCTCAGTTGGGTGGTTATCTTTCGGCTCAGCGCACGTTTAGGCAGTGCCAAACGCTTCGATGAACAGTTTGAGACTTGGTTTTGGTCAGGCGAAGATCTAGCAAAGCTCTACCAAGGCGTTCAAGGCTCGCCTGATCGACAAGGCCTTGAGCAGATTTTTTATGTAGGGTTTTCTGAATATCTAAGAATGCACAAAAAGCGCCAACCTAAAGACGATATTATCGACGGCGTTGAGCGTAAGCTGCGCGTTGGTCTTGGCCGTCAGCAGCAGCTCTTAGAGTCAGGTCTGACTACGCTGGCAAGTATCGGCTCGGTCGCGCCCTATGTCGGTTTATTTGGTACCGTTTGGGGTATTATGAATGCTTTTTTAGGTTTATCACAAACCGAGCAAGCTACCCTCGCCTCTGTCGCACCCGGTATCGCTGAGGCATTGATTGCCACTGCTATGGGGCTATTTGCCGCGATTCCAGCAGTGTTAGCTTTCAATCACTTCACGGCTAAGTCAGCACGGCTTTACGAGTCGCGCGCCTTATTTTGTGATGAGATGACCGGTATGCTACAGCGCGAAACCAGTATCGAAAGCAAAATCGCGACTCCTCGTACTGCGCACATTAATCAGAGCAATCCGCTATGAAGCCAAGTCCTTATAAGCGCCAAAATGCCACGCTCAACAGCGAGATGAACGTCGTGCCTTATATCGATGTGATGCTCGTACTGTTAGTGATTTTTATGGTGACCGCGCCGATGCTGACCACAGGCGTAGAAGTAGACTTACCCAAAGAGCAAGCAGCAAGCATGAGCCAAAACCAGCTGCCAATTATCGTCTCTTTAACTGATAATGGCGAGATTTTTATCAGTTATGAGGATAATGTAGATGTACCCGTCAGTGAGCCTGAGCTGATTAACACTTTATTCAATCTACAAACTCAAAGTAATAATGAAACAGGCCAGCCCATACAGATTATGATCAATGCCGATCAAAACAATCAATACGGCGCTATCGTGGCACTCATGGCAAGCTTGCAGCAAGCGGGTATTGAAAAAGTCGGACTACTCACCGGCCCGCCTTTACCTATGCCGCAGTAAGAAGCCGCAATAAGTAAATGCTACCGTTATCCTTTATAATATTGGTCTATACGGCTACTTTTTAGCCTGATCTGAATTGTTCTAGATATCTACCTTCAAGCTCACATGACTACTCACACTTATGAATAATGCACCTCTCGTCTATATACCTACTCCGCCTGACAGTGATGGGCTAACCTTGCCTACGCTGCTCAGCTTGTTGGCGCACGGTATAGTGATCGGTCTGCTGATCTATACCTATCAGCAGCCAAGTCTAGAGACAAGCGGCGCGATTGAGACCACTATGGTATCGCCTGAGCAGTTAGCTGAGATGCAGGCTCAGATATTGAGTAACCGCGCAGCAGCCCAAGCGGCCAGTCAAGCGAACAGCACCTTACCCGCTGAAACCTCTGAAAGTACAGCTAGTACGGCTAGCACCCCGCCTACAGCCCCCTCAGAGTCTGCGACGTCAAGCTCACAAAGAGTACCTGTATTTATGCGCTCTGATGACGCTGCCGATGAGCCTATACTGATGAGCGAAAATCAGCAGCAACGATTGGCTGAACAATCGGCCGCTTACGAGCGTAACCTAGCAGAGTGGAATGCTCAGGCAGAGGCATTAGCGATTGAGAGACTTGAGCAAGTCGAACAACGTCAGCAAGAAGATGACGCAAAAGAGCGTGAACGACTCAAAGAGTATCGTGATAAACAAAAAAATACGACAAACCCTAGAATCAATCGCCCGAGCAAAACGGATCGTAATATAGAGATAGAGACAGGACTTCCTAGCAGCGCAAATAAAACCTTTGACTTATCAGACGGTCAATCAACGGCTGATAGCAAGCCTGCCAGTACCCGTAGTAGCGCTTCGGCTTCTGCGGGCGATTTTAAGAACAGCATAGCTGCTAAAATTCAGAGAAACTTAAAAGCACCGCTTGAAACCCAAGGTATTACTGCTAAAGTAGCTTTAAGATTAGATAATCAAGGTAACGTATTATCAGCCAAAGCTACCGGCGCTAATAGTGCGGTTAATGATGCGGCAGAACAAGCCGCTTTTGCCGCAAGCCCTCTACCTATTGATTTGACCAACCCTAGCAGATTTGCGGCTTTAACTATCAACGTTATGGTTCAATAGATTAAGGTAAAAAGGATTTAAAGCCTAGTGTCAAATAAGTCGACATTAGAGTCTTCTGACGCTTATCTCTTGCCGCCGATTATTTTAAAATTTTTAACTTAGGGTATTCACCTATGAAACTATTATCTTTAAAGCTACCAAACTCAAAGCTTACTACCTTCTCCGCGTTAAACCTAGCTTCGGCTTCGCTATTGCTCACGCCACTGCTGTTCGCTCCTTTATATTCTGCTACTGCTGCACCTATGGAGATCGATGTCACGGTGGTTGCGCCAAGACAACAAAACCAAGTCGCCTTTGTCCCCTTTGCCGGTGACAATGTCTTATCTTCTATTATCTTAAATGATTTGAGCCGAACCGAATTAAAGGTCACCAGCCAAGGCTTACCGCAGCAGCCACGTAATAGTGGTGAGCTTGCAGGCACTCTGCCAGTATGGCAAAGCTTAGGTATCCCTTATTTAGTCGTCGGTAGTACTCGCAGCAATCGCGGTCAAGTGATCACAGATTATGAGGTTATCGATGTTAAGTCTGGTCGTATCATCCAAGGCAAACAAAGCTTGACGGCTAACAATGACGCGCAGAGTATGCGCTATGCCGGTCACGTGATAGCTGACAAAATCTACGAGCTTATCACTGGTACGCCAGGTGACTTTTCGGGCCGTATTGCTTATATCGAAGAGACTGGCGTTGGCAGTAACAAAATCTCACGTTTAAAAGTCATGGACGCTGATGGTGAGAATGCGAGAGTCATGACAGAGGTAAAAGGCTCTATCTTCTCGCCAGCTTGGTCCCCTGATAGCAACCGTATCGCTTACTCCATCCAGCGCGAGAAGTCCTATCCCATCATCTATGTTCAAAACGTGAGTGGCGGCGGCGCTACTGCGGTAGCTAACTATCAAGGTAGCAATCTAAGCCCCTCCTTCTCTCCTGATGGGAGCAAAATCCTCTTCTCTAGCAGCTTTGAGGGTAGCGCGGATATCTATCAGATAAGCGCTAATGGCGGCAACCTTCAAAAGCTTGTCAGCTGGCCGAGCAGCGAAGTACAGCCAAACTACGCTCCTGATGGTCAATCGTTTGTTTTTGTCTCCGACAAAGCAGGTTTTAACAGACCGCAAATCTATCGTTATGAGTTTGGCTCAGGGCGCGTCACTAAAGTCTCTAACAGCAGCTACGCGACAAGCCCGCAGTTCAGTAGTGACGGCTCACAAATTGCCTTTTTGAACGGCAGCTCTGCAGCTATTATGAATAGTGGCGGTGCGGTCACCGCAAATTTAGGCAACACCGGTATCGATGAAGCACCTAGCTTTTCACCCAATGGCAAGCGCGTGGTCTATGCTTCAAGACAAGGCGGCAAAGGGGTCTTGACGATTAAACCTCTCGCTGGTGGTAGCGCTATAAACGTACCTAGTAGTGGCACCGTGCGCTCACCTGTTTGGTCAGCCAGTCCGAAATAGCGGATGGATCAAATAGCAAATGCGCGTTCGCTCTACAGGTTCATAACCCTAAAAAAAAACAAAGCGCCTAATGGTTTATTAGGCGCTTTGTTGTTTGAGCTCAAACAGATAAAAAGCTTGTCGTCATAAATATACTAAACTTTATACTTAGACGGTATGCGTTAAATAATTAGCCCCTACTCATCACTTGGATCACTCGCTGGTGGCTTTTCATGTCTTAGCTGCGCGACGTCTTCAGCAGTCACTATCTCATTAAAACCATTTAAATCATTAACGATGTATTGTGTCACTGCGGCCATCTGTTCATCATTCATCATGCCATGAAAAGATGGCATACCACGAAAGCCATTGATCAAGATATCAATAATATAATATTTTGACTGCATTTTACTGTTATCAGCTAGTGGCGGATAATAGCCTGCGCCATAAGCCCCTTCGCCTTTGTGCATATGACAAGCTGCACAAGAGTCGTGGTATAGTTTTTTGCCATCAGTGGTGATAAAAGCATTTTCTCCCTCAAACTTCGCCTCCCACTTTGCAATGCTAGGGTCGTTCTCCATGTTAGGAAGCGAGCTGACATCGACGATATTGACGTTAGGTTCAGTTAGCTCCTCACGGCTCATATACACTGCGCCCCAAGCACCCGTGTTACGGCTTGCTTGATAGTCATTAGTCGTGATAGAGTCTTGCTCTTGTTCACTAGCTATAGTCTCCACATCGTCTGACTGCTGGCTACAGCCTAGAAGTGCTGTACTGCTTATTACACTCAGCAACATCACAGTCAGCAGCTTAGGTGTCATGTTTTTCATGATGGTTGTTTTCACGATTGCATTGTCCATGATTGCCTCTGAATTTTTATAGTTATCCACATTGACTTAGTATCTAACCTTATATTGTATTTATGCTAATAATGCGTCTACGCTAATAATACGTTTATGTTAATCATACATTTACGCCAACATTGATGTATTTACGCTAACATTTTTGCTTTTTTATGAAGACGCTTGGCAGCATCCATACCAGATAATATAGCGCCTTCTTGCCATGCTGGAATATGTGAGCAATGCTCGCCCGTTAGTACAATACGGTTATCAATACTGCACAGAGTGTCGTAATGCTGGCGACGAGTCGATTCATTCCAGATACCATAGCAACCCAATGTCCAAGGAATACGGTGCCAAACGACTGACGTCCCTGCTTTAAACTCTTCAGGATACTGAGGATGAATGTATTTGCCGTAGGCTAGCGCGACATTGATACGCTCTTTTGGCGTTAGGGTGTTGAACTTATAAGAAGTTGGACCATAGCCATACGCTCCAAGTAGCACGCCAGGGCCATCTTTGAACATATTTTCTGAAGGATAAGCAATCTGTGCAATAGGCATATCGGTATAAGTTAGACCACCATAGATCCACTCATCTTCTTCCCAAAAGCGGCGATTAAACTCCAAACCAACTTTATAAGACGTCTCATAAGGTACCGCTGCCATCGCTTGTTTCATAGGCTGTGAGACATTGATATCGAGCTGAGTCAATACCGTAAGCGGTATATTACAGATACACCAGTCTGCGCGTACCGATTTGGTAGCGCCATCAGGGCTATTACTATCGACATAATCTACAGTCACCCCAGTGTCGTCTTGGTTAATCTTAGTGACTTTGGCATTGAATTCGATCATATCGCGGCATTCGCGAGTAAAAGCATCGCCGATTTTGCCCATACCGCCTACAGGCTGAAACATCGTTGGCTGATGGCCGTAAGTCATGTGGTTACTATAAATATCTGCCCACATACCTGAGTCTAATATCTCAGTGATAGGTAAAGGCTTTGAGGGCTGGGCATTTGGCATCAAGCCGCCACCTGGAAAGACGCTATAGCCGCGATGCTTAGTGGTCGCATGACTAGGACGGTAGCGATAGTCTTTATCAAGCACGCCCCAACCCTTTAGACCCTCAAGCAGTTTCTCTTTATCTTCTGTATTCACTGAGCGATCAAGGCCGCCGACATTCACTGATTTTGATAGTAGTTCTGCCAAATTACCTTGAATATCGTTTTTTACATCGCCCAGACGCTGCGGTGCACCATTAAAATGAGTCGTACGATGTAGGTAAGCACGATCATTGGTCTGAATAAAGGGCTGCATCTCTACGCCAAACTCTTTGCAATAATGAAAGACGGCATAATGGTGACTAGGCAGACGCCAAGGTCCACCATTAAAATAGTTACCCTCTGCAAAATCACAAGTCACCTCTTCACCGCCAAGCTCTGTATATTTATCACCGCTATGCAGCGTCCAACTCCGGCCACCGCCGCGATTTTGATATTCAAGTACTTTGACATCATAACCGGCTTTACGTAACTCATAAGCTGCGGTCAGTCCGCCAAGACCGGCTCCAAGGATGACGATACTCGCGCCCGGAGGAGCGCCTTTGAGATCAACCGTTTCTTTAAAACTAGACTCTGAGGCAAACCCTAACGTAGTCATGGCCTGATACATAGCCGTGGCTCCAGCAGTCTTGCCGATCATTGAGAGCAGTTGGCGACGGGTTGGTGATTGAAGCATATCTTTCATGATGTTGTCCTTTTGGTATGACGGTCATACTGTCTCATAGCTGATTGATACTCCTACTTTATAAGCTCAATAATCTCAAGGTTATAAGGGTGTATGAGAGATTAAGTGAGTGTATCTAAATCAGTTATTACTTTGTCATTTACCCTATTATTGTTTTAAATACGAGAATAGAGGTACGAATCTCTTAGTATTTGCAGTATTACTCATAATGTTAAGCGAGTTAATATTGAGCGAGTATTGAGAGCCTAATAGCAGTCTTGCGATAATTCAGACGCTCAGTGTCGATAAGCTCAGTGGCAGCTTGTCCTCGTCAGCTCAATAAAACCATTTACTGAGCATCGAAGTCCATCTTAGTGATTACGTCTTGAGCGTATAATGGCTCGAATAATAAAGAAAATAATCACGATAGCAACGATGATGCCCAGAGCAGCCAACCATCCAGCGTATTTGATTAAAAAGGGCTGCTCAGGCTCAGCAGTTATCACTCGATCAACATCAGCTGCAGTCAAGTCACTACTAGGCAAGCTGCCAAATTTAACTCGGACGTAGTTGGCAATATTAGCAATTTGCTCACTACTGAGCTCTTCTTCAAATCCTGGCATCTTAGGCGTAGTGTCGGATGCGCCCTCTGCGCCGTGCACGATGACATTAATCAAAGCATCAGGATTATCACTGCGAATACTGCTAAGACCGACGATAGGCGCGTAGCGAGCATCTGGCTGGGCATAACCATTGACGCCATGACAGCTTGCACATTCTGCCAAATATAACGCTTCAGGAGAGTTACTACCGCCCGTAACTTCTGCTTTGGCTTGAGTCAAATAGTCATCTTGAGCGAGCAAATCATGAGTAATAGACTCATTAATTGGGCTTGGTAAACGCGAGGCATCAACTGGGCGCACTTTATCTTCCGTTTGTACAGCAGGTACTGCTTTTAGATAAGAAGCAATAGCCCCTAGATCTTCATCTTTTAGGTAGCGAGTACTATGGGCGACTACTTCGGCCATCGGCCCGCCAGCATAAGCGCGCTGATCCAGCTGACCGGTGCGCAGATAAGTGACAATATCTTGCTCACTCCAGCTACCGATACCGCTTGACTCATCTGGCGTAATATTAGGCGCATACCAATTGCCAAGCTCGGCACCAGATAAGTAGTTATCTTTATCAAAGCCCATGGTACTGTTACGCGGCGTATGACAGGTACCGCAGTGACCAAGGTTATTAACCAAATACTCACCGCGCTCTTGGGTTGCGCTCAGACCTTCACGATTTTCAGTAGAAGGCACATTGAGTACATTCCAGCCGAGCATTAAGAAGCGAAAGTTAAAGGGGAAAGGCAAGCTGGTTTTATAATCAGGGGCTTCATCATAAGCTGGTACGGTTTGTAGATAAGCGAATAAGGCGCTGATGTCTTCATCCGTCATGCCGCTATAAGAAGGATATGGCATAGCAGGATAAATCATATGATTAGGCGCGCGGCCTTTTTTCAGCGCATTTTTTAGATCTTTTTCAGTATATTTACCGATACCATACTGTTTTGAGGGCGTAATATTAGTGGAATAAATATCACCCATCGGTGTTTCAATCGCGTTACCGCCGACGTAGTCATCGCCGTGGCAGGCCATACAATCAGCAGCGCGGGCAATATACGCACCGCGGTTAACTAGATCGCTATTGGCAGGACTGATATTAGGTAGGCTTGCAGCATCAGGAATACTTGTAGCTTCAGCTAATGCGGCGGTAGAAGTGAGACCGATAGCAAACATCGATAGCATCAGATAAAGTGGCTTCATAATATCCTCGTATAGCTAGCAGCTTGATTTTTAATTCGTTGTTTTGCGTTGATGAAGCAGCCCAGGGTTGTCAATATGATGCTTTGAATATAATGCTCTTAAAAGCTATCGCATTTGCATACTGAGCCGTGTCAGCGTTATTTAATACCTTATGAGTCAACTTTATATTATTTCTGCAGTATTGCTAGTTTATTAACGTATTCGTTTAAATACTTTACAAAAGTTAGACTAGTTTATATAGTCCACCTCTGTACAAACGTTTTGTTTTAATAGCAAATACCCCATTTCTACTGCTATCAGGTATACTTTATCTATTGTTGTTAAACTTTAAGAGACTCATTATTTTGAAAGCGATCTTCAAAGCCACCGCTATCCGCGCGCTTACCCTAAGTGCGGTCGTTGTATCTGCAGCGCTGCAAAGCGGTTGCCAGTCTATGCAGTTCGGTGCTAGCCCCATTCCTGTCATCTCTTACAGTGCCTACGCTCAGCCATAACTTTAGCTTAGCGTTTTAACCTAAATTTTAGACAATTGCTCAAAACCACTTCTTAGACATTGGCATAAATGGCATAAACGTCACAAGCGTCACAAACAAGAAGGCGGATATCAATGAGATATCCGCCTTCTTACTTATTTGTCTAGCCGCGTGGTGGGCTGTTATTTATTATCAATCATTTGCCGGTTGGTGCTTGATAATAGTTTTGGCTAAGTGGTTGCCAAACCATATCGCAGTATCTATATCACCCTTGCCAGGCGTTTCCTCCGGTGGCCCATCAGCAGATTGCGTCATTAAGCCCAAATAGCTCGATAGACGGTTTAGATCATTCTCACCGTGTCCTGTCGGCATAAGCGGCAAGCCAATCCAGTTCATCCCATGCTGCATACAATATAGATTGATTTGTTGTAGTACCGCAAGCTTATCGCCGCTCAGTCCACCTGAGTTGGCAAAGCCTGCCGCCCACTTGCCTTCCCACTGACGATGGAACCAACGCTTTGAGGTCTCTTCCATAAATATCTTGAGTCCGGCAGTCAAGCTGCCCATATACACCGCACTACCAAACACAATGAGATCGGCTTGATCCAAAAAGTCCCAATCGACATCATGGACATCGATAGCTTTTACTTGTGTTTCTGCCAACTGCTGACGAGCACCTGTAACAATGGCTTCAGCAACGCGCTTGGTGTGTCCATAATTACTGTGATAAACAACCGCTATGGATAAGTTAGATGTTCTATCGAGATTTGCCGTCGCGGCTATAGATGTAGTCATACGAGCTCTAATAATAAATTGGTTTATGGATTCCGTAGCACTTATAGTAGATTCAATATAAAAATGTTGTAGCGCTACGGGAATGAATTTTGCGCAGCATCGAAGGGACGCAGCACGCAAGGAAAATTTATACCAGTAGTGCCTTTCAATTTATGACAGTTTTATTTTCACTTAACCATAGCTGCTGCGGACAATGAGTAAAGCCATACGCCCAGTCGCTGGCTGTTGTAGATGGGTCTGACGACGATAAGAGTAGTAGTTTATATCGTCATAGCTACAATCAATAGCGGTGTTATTCGCCACATTTACCCCTAAATGCTCGAGCTGTGCAGTAGCGAGCTTCGGTAAGTTGAGCATGACTTTATTTGCAGATATATTCTCTGTGCTTAGAGTAGCGTGGTTTGATAATTTATCCATACTTTTATGGCTCTTATAGCTCTTATGTAATTCGCTATTGTATAAATCATCACGACCGACCTTATGCTTTGAGTTACTGTCTTTACTTATCTCGCCTTCCATTAAAGCTGAGCAACTAAATAAAGCGTCAAAATCATTTAGAGTTGCCGAGTCTAGTAACTGATTATCAGTGCAGCCTGCTACTAATTTTTCTAATACTGGGCGACCGACTTCATAATTAGCTTGGCTAATACAAGCCCCTATCCAAGCGATAATAGGGGCATCGCTATCGAAACGTTCAGTAGTTGCTTTGATAACACCGCAAGACAGCCCTTGCCAGCCCGCATGAATCGCTGCAATCTGCTCAGTCGCCGGCTGGTACAAAACAATAGGCACGCAGTCTGCGGTCATAATCGCTAAAGCCGTACCAGTTTGCCGGCTAATCATCGCATCAGCATCTACTGGGCGCATACTCAGCTTGGCGTTACGATGCGCCTCATCAGCGCTATAATCAACGTCATAGACATGCTTACCATGCACTTGATTGAGCCAGTGTACACGCTCAACCATTAGAGGTTGCGCGCTTGCCTGTTGTGCGTTTAACTGATCATTGATTGCGCTCAATAAACGCATACGGTTCATCAACACCGTCAGGCTAGCATCATTAACATGTAAGCCGAGATTAAACTCGCCGTAGCTTGCCTGTCCTTTTTGCAGTTGTTGCTTGCTTGCAGCAACTGCTTCGCCATCATCACCATCATCACTATCAATCGTCTTTGTCAGCGCTGTTGTCTGAAAAATAGAGACACCATCGAGCTGAGCGATTAATCGCACTGGTGGCTTGCCTAAAGCAGCTGTCTTATTCGTCATATTCTGCGCTTCACCTAAGTCTAAGTTAATATAAGTTCAAACTGACATTACTCTAAATTGACACAGCACATTAGCTCAAAAATCAGCTTAGCGATTATTCCAAACCATAATCGTCGCTTAGCACCGCTATGAGCTGCTGCATATCTTTCGGTATCGGCACGGTGACTTCGATGTCTTCATCAGTTATCGGATGCACAAACCCTAAGGCATAAGCATGCAAAGCTTGACGCGGGAAGTTGCCGATAGTTTGGCGCTGCTCTTCGCTTAAGCCTGCACGTAGCTGACGACGGCCGCCATAGACGCGATCACCGACGATAGGATGACCTATATGACTTAAATGCACTCGGATTTGGTGCGTGCGTCCGGTCTCAAGGCCGACATCCAATAAGCAGTAGTTTTCATTGAGCGGGGTAATCTTCAATAGATGGGTGACCGCTTCGCGTCCAGCGGTCATCACCGTCATTTTGGTACGCTGATTGCGGTGGCGACCGATAGGTGCATCGATCCTTTGATGCCGCCTTAAACTGGCTTGATCTCCGGCAACCACACATTGGTAATGGCGATAGACACTTTTATCTTTGAGCTGCTCCATTAGCGCCATTTGTGCCGGTTTTGTTTTACCGATCAATAGCAGCCCTGAGGTATCCTTGTCGATACGGTGCACAAGTCCTGCGCGCGGCAAATGGTGCTGCTGCGGGTAGTGATATAATAATGCGTTCACTAACGTGCCGGTTTGATTACCAGCGCCTGGATGCACCACCATACCAACCGGCTTATTGATGACGAGTACCGCCTCATCCTCATAGACGACTTCGATGGCGATATTCTCTGGCTGATCTTCACTATGCTGCTGCAGCGTCGTGGACAAATGCAATACATCAGCAGTCTTAACGCGGTATTTGGGCCTTTCTACTTTGCCATTGCACAGTAAGCTACCGTCAGCGATCCAGCCTTGAAGCTGCCCGCGCGAGAAATCAGTGAAGACTTGTGAAGCAAGCTTATCGATACGTAGGCCTGACTCTTTTTCAGTCACGGTATGCGTCACATCGATGACCTCTAATACGCGTTGACCTGGCAGTTGAGAGCTTTGATCCTCATCGCCTGATTCATCATCGTCTTCTATTTCTTCATCCATAAGACCATCATCAGCAAGAGAGTCCTCATCGAATTCTGCTAACGCTGCTTCGTTTTCAATCATCTCATTATCGGCATTTAGTGTTGTACTTGTGGCATTATCATTCATAGCATATTCAGTCGTCGTAAAGTCACCATAGTGCACTTTATAGAAATGTAGACAGTTATTTGATAATTTAGCGCGCTAGCTATCAAAATAAAGTATCCGTTAATTAGGGCTATATTGTAGCATGGCAAATGCTCAGACCCTACAGCATCACTCAGTTATCTGTTTTAAATTAAACTTAGTGATATAATTGATAATCACTTTGCTGTAGTTTATTTGGAGCCGAGTATGGTTTAGAGCCAACTTTATAGTCAGCAAAATCGCTCAGCTTGCGAAAATAAACCGTGAAAAAATAGACGAAGCTTGTATTATTCTATAAAGTAGGCAGAACTTTTGCTAGTAGCCTATCGATTGGTGCTACTACTGACTTTTATTATTAACCTGTTATGTTGCATAGTAGCGTCGCTGCTATTATGCCTTTTGTGCGGAGAGAAGTATGCGCCCTGTAGGCAACACGTTTATCAAACTATCTTCAATGACCTTGCTTACCTTAAGTGTGAGCTTGGCTGGCTGCCAGACTTTTAAAAACCTAACAGGCGATGACGTAGACGCCGTCGAGACGGCCGAAAAGTCTGAACAAGCTTATTATAATGATGCGATTGCAGAAATCGACAAAGGTCGTTACAACCAAGCCATCGAAGACTTAAATAACTTGCGCACTTTTTATCCTACCGGTCCTTATGCAGAGCAAGCACTGCTCGATGTGATGTATGCCCAGTACGCTAGTGGCAGCTATGAGCTCGCTGCTGCCAGCGCCGAGCAGTTCATTCGTCTTTATCCTTCTAATCCGCAAGTCAGTTACGCCTATTACGTACGCGGCGTGGCCAATATGGAAGGCTCATCTGATGGCCTAAAAATCTTTAAAGTCAATCAAGCAGAGCGTGATACAGCCTATTTACGTCTTGCCTTTGCCAACTTCCAAGAGCTGGTCAATAAGTACCCCAATAGCCCCTACTCTCCTGATGCTGCTCAGCGTATGACCTTTATCTACAATCAGTTTGCACAAAGTGAGCTGACAGCGGCTAACTGGTATATCGAGCGCGAAGCTTATGTCGCGGCCGTCAACCGTGCCAGATGGGTCGTACAATATTATCCATTGAGTGAGTCTGTTCCTGAAGCGCTAGCTATCTTGGCTTACGCGCATCAAAAGCTTGGTATCACTGATCTGGCCCAAGAGTACCAAACGCTCCTACAGATTAACTATCCAAACTGGCTGACCAATGATGGCCGCGTTAAGCTCAATACCAAACGTGATAGCTCTTGGTTAAACAAGCTAACCTTTGGTAAGCTTGGTCGCGCAGGTATTAGCGAGTCCTCGATAGCGACGGATCAATATACTGGCGCAACCAAAGAGCAGATCATTCGTAGCGCCACTCAGCTACGCCTGCCAAGCGACAATGCTGCTGCCAGCAATGCTAATGCTTCTTCAAGCAACCTAGTCACCGGCGACAATCGCGGTGTCAATATCGGTCTAGGTCTGCCTGAAAATGAAAGCGAGCGCATCACTGACCAAGCAAGCACCGGCTCTACTGCCAGATCCGCTATTGTTAATCCGCAAACCACCAATCCTGTGCGCCGCGCAACCCTACCTGATGACAATACTAGCGAGCGTATTCAGCTCACGCCTGCCGATACGGATGTCATCGAAGAAGACACTGAATAGTCGGCTTACTGATATAACCAGCTGACTAGTACTGTATCAAAGTACGATGTCAGTAGATAAAAATGCAAATAAATAAGGTCAACGCTATCGTTGGCCTTATTTATTTTAAGCTAATATTAAATACTAGCGCGCTTCATGATGAGGTATGAGTAAAGCCACCTCTAAATATTTCACCAAAATTAAAAGCTGAGCATAACCTTGCTCAGTCTCTGTGCTAAAATATTTATCCTTATGAGTATTCCTAACCATATTCTCGAGCAATTAAATAGCCAAGCTGACTTGATCAGCATGATTGGTCGGCATACTACGCTCAAACGAGCAGGTAGCGAGTTTAAAGGCTGCTGCCCTTTTCATGGTGAAAAATCGCCTTCTTTTTATGTCAATCCACAAAAAAACATCTACCACTGCTTTGGTTGTAGCGTCGGCGGCAATGCGATTAGTTTTTTGCGCGATTATGAAAACCTCACTTTTATGGAAGCGGTTGACGAGCTGTCTAAGCAGACCGGCATCGAAGTCCCGAAAGACGAGCAAAAAAACGTCAGCTACCAGCGCAGCAAGCCGAGGCCTACTGCTCAGCCTATGCCTCCAAAGGTAGTGGACAACACATCTTCGCCGGTGCAGCAAACTTCTGATACCGCGCCTGACTATCATAACGATGATGCATTCTATGCCAGCCACGCAAGTAGTGATTATTTTGATAACTATACTAGCGACTTGTCCGCGGCTATGGATTATCCTGATTACAACCCTATCGATGACCAACAGCCGCCAGATTGGCTTATGGCTGATGACTACTCAATGCCAATCGGTGCTGATAGTGCCAGTGAGCAAGACGGCAACTTATACGAGCTGTTGACGCAGATTCAGCAATTTTATCAGCGTAATTTGCACACGCATCCGCATGCCAAGCATTACTTTGCCGCCCGCGGTATCACTGAGCAAAGTCTTGAGGATTTTGGTTTAGGCTACGCGCCTTTTGGCTGGCAGCACCTTGAGCATGAGTTTCCTCAAGACATAGAAGGACTAAAGGCGCTAGGGCTTGTGCGCCAATCAGAGTCAGGTCGTGATTATGATCTATTGCGTGATCGCGTCATCTTCCCGATTCGTGACAATCAAGGACGCACGATTGGCTTTGGTGGCCGCGCGCTCGATGATGAAGTCAAGCCAAAGTATATTAATTCCTCAGACTCGCCCGTCTTTCACAAGCAGCATGTGCTCTATGGTTATTATGAGTCGCGCCAGCAGCGGGCTAATGATTGGCTCGTCGTTGAAGGCTATATGGATGTCATCGCACTGTATCAAGCGGGTATTTATGGCGCGGTGGCCTCTATGGGTACAGCGATCAATGAGAGTCAAATCTCAAAACTTTTGACCTTGAACCCGACGCTCACCTTAAGCTTTGATGGCGATAGCGCCGGACAAAAAGCGGCTTGGCGCACGCTTGAAGTGGCGCTACCGGTACTCGCCGATGACAAAGAGCTTAGGTTTTTGACCTTACCGAACAACCATGATCCCGACACTTTTATTAAAGCGCACGGCAATGAAGCTATGCGCGAGCAGATCAAAAACGCCATGCCGCTGTCGCAATATATCTTCGCTTACTTAAGTGAGCGTTATGATATGAGCTTAGCAGAAGGCAAAGCGAAGCTGATGTCGCAAGTGCGAACACTGACAGCTTCTTTGCCAAAAGGCAGTAGCTTTCGTTATCTGCTCAACAATGATATCTATCAAAAGCTGGGCGGCAAACGCAGTCAAAACAGTGAAGCTAAAGATGCCTTGTTAGACTTTGATGGTGATATGACCATCAGTCAGCAGCTGCAGCTGTGCTTTTTGTTTCAGCCCTTAGCGTTAAGCGAAGATCCGATTGAGATGATTTGGCAGCAAGCAGGGCTCACAAGCTTATCCCTGCCTGCCCATATCCAGCAAAAAGCCTCGGCTGACGCCATGCGCGCTTTAGTTTGGGAGGATTTGCAAGATGCTCCTTTGATAGATGTAGTCAGTACCATCAAGCGCTGTATCAATTACTTGCCAAAAGACCCCAATGCGGCAGCGCATTTTATATTATCTAATCTTACCGCGAGTACCCAAGAGTCGCTGAGTCGTAGCTGGGGTCCTTTTTATAAGACCTTACACGCCAGAAATATCTTAAGCTTGGATGCGCTAATTGAGACACTAGTTATGCAGCTACTGCAGCTGCATATGCAAAAAAAGACCCAAGAGCTGATAAAAAACCCCAATCATGTCAAACTCGCCATCGTTAGAAAACAAACCCAGCACCTCAATGATTGGATGCGGGCCCAGCAAGCCGAACAATCCGCGCAAATGATGGGCAGCTAAGTAGATGGTGCGACGAGTCTGGCGCTACAAATGATCTAGGACGGGCTTAATTTATTTTTTATCCTAGCCAAACCCTTTAAAACCCTAGCAGCTGACCCCATCATCTATGATAATGCTCAATAAGCTTTCAAATCAGCGGTTAAAAAACAAGAGATTCTAGTATCTGCGCTGATTAGCCGTATTCTGTTTTCATAGGTCTGTGTTAAACTACGCCGTTATCAGCTTGATTTGAGCAATTTGAACCAATTTTTTATTTTTTTGCTATTTTGAATCGTAGTTTATTTATAGCATTGATGCTTTTGAGCCCTTATTCATATCAACTCATTGTCATAGTAGAGGATGACTAATCGCTAAGCTTATAGGTCAATTCAAGCGTTTAGCCTTTATATCTGTTATGACAATGCCCGATGCAAGCGAGTAATTATGAACGATAAGTCCTTATCTAATTCCACCTCCCAGCTAGCTACCTTAATCCAGATGGGTAAGGAGCAAGGGTATCTCACCTATGCTGAGGTGAATGATCAACTTCCAGACTCTATTACCGAAAGCGATCAGATCGAAGATATCGTGCAGATGCTGACGGACGTTGGGATCAAGATCTTTGAATCTGCTCCTGATGCTGATGATATCTTGATGAGCGATGATTCAAGCGATGATGATATGGCAGCGGATGAAGCAGCAGCCGTACTCGCTTCTGTTGAGACAGAACCTGGACGCACCACTGACCCTGTACGTATGTATATGCGTGAGATGGGTACTGTTGATCTACTGACTCGTGAAGGCGAGATCGCTATCGCTAAACGTATCGAAGAAGGTATCCGCGATGTGCAGCATGCGATGGCCTACTGGCCTGGTACGGTACAGTTTGTACTTGATGAATACCAAAAGGTTCAAGAGGGTGAGAAAAAACTCTCTGATGTGATTACCGGCTTTTTAGATCCTGAAACTGAAGAAGATCGTCTGGCAGCTAAAGAAGAAAAAGATCGCGTTAAAGAAGAAAAAGAAAAGGCCCGTGAGGAGAAAGAAAAAGCACCTGTCCTCAAAGCTAAAGATAAGAGCAAGCTCGATGACGAAGACGATGAAGACGAAGATGACGTCGAGGAAGAAGAAGCTGAAGAGGAAGAAAGCGGCGGTATCGACCCAGAAGCCGTACGCCTGCGTATCGAGGAGATCGAAGACTTATTTGTTACTGCTAAAGAAGCCTTAATTGAATATGGCCGTGGTAGCGAGCAAGCAAAAGCCGCTTATGCTCTACTCGCTGAGCGCTTTATGATGCTCAAATTGAACAATCGCATGTCCGATCAAGTCATGGCCATCATGCACGATGTCTATGATGATGTGCGTAAGCAAGAGCGCCAAATTATGCGCCTGGTCATTCGCCGTGGCCGTATGCCGCGTAGCGAGTTTCGTAAGACCTTCCCAAGTAACGAGACTAACGTCGATTGGCTGACAGAGCGCCTAAAAGGCAAGCCAGCCTTTGCCGAAACTTTAGAAAAAGTCACTGATGATGTGATTCTACTGCAGCGTAAAATCCGCGACTACGAGCAGCAGCTCGACATGGAAATCGTTGATATGAAAGATGTCGCGCGCCGTATGGCAGTTGGTGAGGCCAAAGCCCGCCGTGCCAAAAAAGAGATGGTCGAGGCTAACTTACGTCTGGTCATCTCAATCGCCAAAAAATACACCAACCGTGGTCTACAGTTCTTGGATCTCATTCAAGAAGGTAATATTGGTCTGATGAAAGCGGTCGATAAGTTTGAGTATCGCCGCGGTTATAAGTTCTCAACTTACGCCACTTGGTGGATCCGTCAGGCGATTACCCGCTCAATCGCTGACCAAGCGCGCACTATCCGTATTCCGGTGCATATGATTGAGACGATTAACAAAATAAACCGCGTCTCGCGTCAGCTCTTGCAAGAGATGGGGCGTGAGCCTACGCCTGAGGAATTAGGCGAACGCTTAGAGATGGACGAAGTCAAAGTCCGTAAAGTGCTAAAAATCGCCAAAGAGCCGATCTCTATGGAAACACCTATCGGTGATGATGAAGACTCGCACTTAGGCGATTTTATCGAAGATGGGACGATCTCAAGCCCTGTCGATGATGCAACATCTGCAGGTTTGCGTGAAGCGACGCGTGATGTATTAGGCAATTTGACCGAACGTGAGGCGCGTGTGCTCAAAATGCGCTTCGGTATCGATATGCCAACCGATCATACGCTAGAGGAAGTCGGTAAGCAGTTCGACGTCACTCGTGAGCGTATCCGTCAGATCGAAGCCAAAGCGCTGCGTAAATTGCGCCACCCTTCGCGCTCTGAGCACTTGCGTTCATTCCTTGAGAATGATTAATATTGCAGCTTGAAAAAACGCTATTTTAGCCTCATAAAAGAGGCAAGACAGTAGCAGGCAATAAGTAAAAAAGCTGAGCGAGTCTCAGCTTTTTTGTGTGCGGCTCTAGCATTAATATTGAAAAAACAACAAAGGTTTCATTATGAGTAACGATTCAAAAAACAACTCTAACGATCAACAAGCCAGCAAAAGAGACGTCAAAGTCACCGAATTAGTCGCTAATAACGGCATCTTAAAAGGTAAAAAAACGGATATTCAAAACCCAGAGCTGTGGGAATTTCCCATGAACTATCCAATGAGTGTGATCGGTCATGAAGGCGAACACGAAACATTACTCAATGAGCTTAAACTCATTTTGGGCAGTCAGTTCCCTGAGTTCGACTTAGCCTCTATTGAAGTCAAGCCTTCAAAGACCAACCGCTTTCATTCAGCGCGGGTTAATCTGTATCTGACTAGCGCTGAGCAAGTGAATGAGCTTTATGCAGCGCTTGATAACGCGCAAACGGTACGTATGGTGGTATAAGCAGCAAACCTCTTGCTAGAAGTGGCTAAAACGAGTCAGCGCTCTATCTAAGCTGTTATTTGGCGAGTCTTACCTCTTAATACATCGAAAAGTACAACCAAAATCGTCACTGTTTAGGTGACGATTTTTTATGGCATTGACCGTGCTTATCGGGTACAATCTGTGCCGCTATTTTACGCTTCCCACTGCTATTATCAGTAGCAAAGATATCAAATTAGCAAAAGTGAAAAGCAAGCTGTTTTTTATAAAAAAATTTATGATTCTTTACATATCTTCTAGGCCTTATGCCATCGCTCTTTGCTGAAATTTAGCGCCTCAACAACATAAATTCAATCTAAAATCAATATAGCATTTTCAAATTATTCCCGCTATATTGTGTCTACTTACTAACAAATACGCTATATGTAGTGCTCAGTGGTTTTTTACCTGACTAGAGCCTTCGGTATTCTTTTGCCTAAAAAAAGCACAGAAGCCTTCTGGTTATAGCTTGCTTAATAAAAGAAGTCGATAACACTATAGGACAGTTTTGACTGAGTAATACGACTAACTATTGATAATTTACGAGGGCGGTATGACACATATTGATAATATTCAAGTAACCAAACGCGACGGACGCCTAGAGCCTATAGATTTGGATAAAATCCATAAGGTAATCGAATGGGCCGCGCACGATTTAGATAATGTGTCAGTGTCACAAGTAGAGCTTAAATCGCACATTCAGTTCTATGAAGGCATCAAAACCCGTGATATCCACGAGACTATCATCAAGTCAGCCGCCGATCTCATCTCAGAGGACACGCCTGACTATCAGTATCTCGCCGCGCGCCTTGCTATCTTCCATCTGCGTAAGATTGCGTATAATCAGTTTGAGCCGCCGCACCTATTCGATCATGTGACAACTCTAACTGAAGCAGGTAAGTACGACGAGCATATCCTAGCCGACTATAGCCGTAGCGAGTTTGATGAGCTAGAAGCCTACCTCGATCACTGGCGCGATATGAACCTTGCTTATGCCGCTGTTGAGCAAATGGCAGGTAAATACCTAGTACAAGACCGTGTCACGAAGACCGTGTACGAGAGCCCGCAGTTCCTTTATATGCTCGTGGGCATGTGTCTATTTGCCAATTACGACAAAACTGAGCGCTTAAGTTACGTCAAACGCTTTTATGACGCGACCTCACAATTTAAAATCTCACTACCGACGCCTATCATGTCAGGTGTACGTACGCCATCGCGCCAGTTCAGCTCGTGCGTCTTGATCGAATGCGGTGACAGCCTCGACTCTATCAACGCGACCACCAGCGCTATCGTGCGTTATGTCTCGCAGCGCGCTGGCATCGGTATCAACGCTGGCCGTATTCGCGCTTTGGGTAGCCCTATCCGCGGCGGTGAAGCTCAGCATACCGGCTGCATCCCGTTTTATAAGCTCTTTCAAACGGCAGTCAAATGCTGCTCGCAAGGCGGCGTGCGCGGTGGGGCCGCGACTCTCTTCTATCCACTATGGCATTTAGAAGTTGAATCACTCCTTGTACTCAAAAACAATCGCGGTGTCGAAGACAACCGTGTGCGTCACATGGATTACGGCGTACAAATCAACAAAACCTTGTACACGCGCTTGATTAAAGGCCAAGACATTACCTTATTCTCGCCGGATGACACCCCAGGTCTGTACGATGCGTTCTTTGAAGATCAAGAGAAGTTTGAAGCGCTCTACACCAAGTACGAAGGCGACCCTTCTGTACGTCAGCGCCAGATTCCAGCGGCAGATCTGTTCAGCCTGATGATGCAAGAGCGTGCCAGCACCGGCCGTATCTACATCCAAAACGTCGATCATTGCAATACCCATAGCCCGTTCGATGCCAGCGTTGCACCGATTCGCCAGTCAAACCTCTGTATGGAGATTGCGCTACCGACTAAGCCGCTTGATAATATCAATGACGAAGAAGGTGAAATCGCTCTGTGTACCCTATCAGCGGTCAACTTGGGTAAAGTCGAGAGCGTCAGCGATATCGAAGAGCCTGCAGAATTAATCGTCCGCGCCCTTGATGCCCTACTCGACTATCAAGACTATCCGGTCAAAGCTGCTGAAAATGGCAGTATGCGCCGCCGTACCCTTGGTGTGGGCGTGATCAACTATGCCTACTATCTCGCGAAAAATGGCGTGCGCTATTCAGATGATTCAGCACTAGGCCTGACCCATCAAACCTTTGAAGCGCTGCAATACTATCTCTTGAAAGCCTCAAACAAACTTGCCAAAGAGCAAGGCGCGTGCCCTGCCTTTAATGAGACCACGTACTCGCAAGGTATTTTGCCGATCGATACTTATAAGTCTGACTTGGATAACATCTGCCAAGAGCCACTACATCTCGATTGGGAAAGCTTGCGTCAAGAGATCACCGAGCACGGTCTACGTAACTCTACCCTAACCGCGCTGATGCCATCTGAGACCTCAAGCCAAATCGCTAACGCCACTAACGGTATCGAGCCACCACGTGGTCTGGTTTCTATCAAAGCGTCAAAAGATGGCATATTAAAGCAAGTGGTGCCAGATATTGAGAAATTGCGTGGTCAATACGAGCTACTGTGGCAAATGCCAAATAACGATGGCTACCTCAAGCTTATCGCTATCATGCAAAAGTTTGTCGATCAAAGTATCTCGGCTAACACTAACTACGATCCGGTTCGTTATGAAGGCGGCCGTGTACCGATGAAGATATTGCTTAAGGATTTGCTAAACGCGTATAAGCTTGGCGTGAAGACCTTGTATTACCATAACACCCGTGATGGTGCCAATGACGCGCAAGCGGATATGGAAGATGATTGTGCTGGCGGGGCTTGTAAGATCTAGGTTTGCAAGAGAAGCTTTTTAAAGAGAATTTCTGATAGATGGCGGGTTTGGCTTTTGGGTTAAGCTCGCTGTTTATTGTTATCTATAAGGTACTGGAATCATATGAATGCATATACCGAGTATCAGATCAAAAACTTCTATGAAAAATATGAGAGCCAAACTTTCGATCAAGATGATGTATCACTTTTTATTACTGCAAGTAGAGATGATACTAATCGTGGAAGTATTTTTAGAGAGTTAGGAGACTTTATAGCGCACCCTAATCTTAAAACCCATGGACTATCTATTAAGAATCTTAAACCTGCTCTCAAGTATTTTGAAGAAAACACTGATGATATGTTGGATGGCAAACGGCCAACAATAGAAGTACCGTTTTCGATAGGCTTTAATAACGAAATCTTAGATGAATTGTATTCGGTTTTTGGAATGGTGGAAATTTATCCATCCTCTAGACATATACATAGCCCATCTTTCAGAGAATTTATGTTTTGTTTGATTTTTCTTCTGGGTAATTTCAAGCTAGAACTAAATAAAAAAACTTGTCCATTAGTAGTCACATTTTCTGGTGCCTTAAGTTTAACTGTTTTATATCCTAGCGATAAGTATCCAAAGTATTTAGCAGAGTTTACTTTAGCTTTCCTAGGAAATGTCTATACAGGAGGACTACCTAGTTTTTATAAGAAAAAGTTGGATGGACATATTGTGAGAAGACTATTTGATGGAAGTCTCGCTGCCATACCTTACGAATTTGACAAAGATTGCTATTTAATTGGTGAAGAACCGTTTCCTAAAGGTGTAGGCTTACCACTGGAAAGGAAGCTGAAATTATAGGGTGTAGGGTTCGCCCAGCGCACCGATGATATAGAAATTGTGTATAAAGGTGCACGAGGCATACCCTACGTCTATTACGTCAACATATTGGGCTTTGAATCAAATCATGAATAGAGCAAATAGCATCTGTGATGAGTGTCAATCATCATACTTTACACTTAGCTCAAAGATGGCAAGTTTATGCCCTAGTTGCGCTCACAAACTTTATGGCTATCCAAGCTGTAGTCATAACTTCCAAGATGGTATTTGTGTAGAGTGTGGTTGGAATGGTCAAGAGTCTGATTATGTAAAAGAGTCATAGCACGTAGGTTGGGTTGACGAAGGAAACCCAACGGTTTGAGTCCTTGTTGGGTCTCGTACCTCGACACCAACCTACTCAAAGGCATAGAAAGCGAATATTTTGTAGGGTGCGCCCAATCAGAAGAGTCGTTAAGAAAAAAGAAAGACGCCCTACAAAGATTTTTAGCCCTGAGCGAGGAAATAACGAAGCACTTCTTCGTCCGAGCGCAAGAGAATTTGCATTTTCGCAAATTCTGTAGCAACTATTCTGCTGATGATAATAGCAACTAGACAGATACAAGCGGTAGGCGGGATTGGCTACTAAAATATTTAATTTAACACAGTGACAAGTAAGACCTAATTTTCGTGCTAAAATTAGCCCTATATTTAGGACATAATATTAGCGAGGAATGAATCATGCAACCGATATTTGCGACACAGACAGCCAGTATCTCAGAGTTAAAGACCAACCCTTCGGCACTGATTAAACAGTCGGATGGTGAGTCTGTTGCTATTTTAAATCACAATAA
Organism: Psychrobacter sp. Ps3; assembly: GCF_022129275.1. Lineage (NCBI taxonomy): Bacteria > Pseudomonadati > Pseudomonadota > Gammaproteobacteria > Moraxellales > Moraxellaceae > Psychrobacter > Psychrobacter sp. Ps3. The sequence goes on along the minus strand of NZ_JADQAL010000004.1, from coordinate 98,709 downwards.
ACCCGTGGCTTACTTAGTTTCCACAGACATGTACGAGCGTATGATGGAAGCGATGGATGATATGGCATTAAGTCAAACCGTTAATGCTCGCATGAATGACGGGCAGACACCGATAAAGGTTACCTTGGATGACTTATAGTCTTGAGTTTCATCCGTTAGCATTAAAAGAATGGAAAAAGCTCGCGCCCAGTATTCAGCAGCAGTTTAAAAAAAAGCTGCAGCAGTGACTAGCAAATCCGCGTGTGCCTGCATCAAAACTCTCTGGACATCCAGATACCTATAAAATCAAATTGCGTGCTGTAGGCTATCGTTTGGTCTATAGCGTCAAAGATGATGTAGTGGTCGTTTATGTACTAGCCGTAGGCAAAAGAGAAAACAATAAGGTATATGAAAGCCTTGCAGTACGCCAGCCATAGCTTAAGTACAATCAAAAAAACCCTTTAACTTTACCGCTATAATCGCAACACATAAAGAATAAAAATGACGGAGGTCATAGACGTGCACTATACCGCAATCATCAAAGACGGTGGTTTGTTTATCCCTAACGTATTTTCAGATATTAATGATGGTAGCTCGCACATCGTACAAATAGAAGTCGATATCGAAGCGGTGCGCGAGCAATTGAACCCAAGCGTTGCCTCAAATCAAGAAAGCACAAAAAAAGAGGTCGCAAAAGCCGCGAAAAAACCAGCAAAGCGTGTCACTAAAAAAACAGCGGCAAAACTGCCTCAAGACGAAGGATTAAGCCCGCAGCGTAAAAGCGCTATCGATGAATTGGAAGCTTTGGATGACGGTGAGCTTAGCGAGATGCTCAAAGCTTATGTCAACGAAGGGCAGATATCTTTGGAGAACTTGTAGGTTATTGGGTAAGACACCCTGTAGAATGTATTTATGTTTATATCAATATATCAATCAACTAGATATTTAAAAAGGCAGTTTCATGACTTATTCAATCTTTAATCAAACCCCGAATAATGCGCTTACAGAGCCGATGTTTTTTGGTCAGCCGGTCAATGTCGCCCGCTATGACCAACAAAAGCACCCGATCTTTGAGCAACTGATTGAAAAGCAGCTGTCGTTTTTTTGGCGTCCTGAGGAAGTCGATGTCTCAAAAGACCGTATCGACTTTAGTAATTTATCCTCGCACGAGCAGCATATCTTTATCAGTAACCTCAAGTATCAGACCCTACTCGACTCCATTCAAGGTCGTAGCCCCAACATCGTGCTGCTGCCACTGGTGTCGATACCGGAGCTTGAAACGTGGATTGAGACTTGGTCTTTCTCTGAGACCATTCACTCGCGCAGCTACACGCATATCATTCGTAATATCGTTAATGATCCGGGCCTTGTCTTCGACGATATTATGCAAAACGAGCATATTCTAGAGCGCGCCTCTGACATCGCAGGCTACTATGATGAGCTGTATCGTAACTCGCAGCTGTATAGCTTGTACGGTGCCGGCACGCATAAGGTCAATGGCGAAGAGATCAGTGTTGATTTGCGCTCATTAAAAAAGCAGCTCTATCTGTGCATCATGGCGGTCAACGTGCTCGAGGCGATTCGTTTTTATGTGTCGTTTGCTTGCTCGTTTGCCTTTGCCGAGCGTAAGCTGATGGAAGGTAATGCCAAGATTATTAAACTGATTGCTCGTGATGAAGCACTGCATCTGACTGGTACACAGCATATGCTGAACCTCATGCGTAATGGCAAAGATGATCCTGAGATGGTCGAGATTGCCGAAGAATGTCATGAGCAAGGCATTGAGATCTTCCGTAAGGCCGCTGAGCAAGAAAAAGAATGGGCGGGATATTTATTCAAAGATGGCTCAATGATCGGACTTAATAAAGATATCCTTTGCCAATATATCGAGTACATCACCAACTTGCGTATGGAAGCGGTTGGCCTGCCGTCTGCCTTTCCGAATTCAAAGTCTAATCCGATTCCTTGGATTAACACTTGGCTGTCCTCTGATAACGTGCAAGTCGCGCCGCAAGAGACTGAGATCAGCTCGTATCTGGTCGGTCAGATCAATTCAGACTTGTCCGATAGCGACTTTGATGACTTTGAGCTGTAATTTTTAGATGTTATTAGCGCGTCGATGACATATCGCTGTCATGCAGGCGCGCTATCATCAAGGCAAAAAAAACCAATAAAAATGACCATCAGGAGCTTGGGCAATGACGTGGGTAGTGACCAGCAAACAGCGCTTTTATTTGCATGATAGCGAGACCTTGCTAGACGGCTTACTGCGTACTGGGCACGATATCAACTATCAGTGCCGTGAAGGCTATTGTGGTAGCTGCCGCGTACGTCGTATCGCCAGCTCGCATGTGGTGGAGTATCCTTTTGCGCCCCTTGCGATGATTGAGGATAATGAGATACTGCCCTGCTGCTGCCGAGTTCAAGGTGTTATCTATATCGATCATGAACTGGTAAAAGACTGAGTGATTCATAAACCATTCGCTCATAAAAAACGCGCTGTCTTTGAAAGACAGCGCGTTTTTTGATGTTCAGTCATGTTGCTATTAACTAATGCTACTTAGACAGTAGCGCTGAAGTAACGCAAGCGGTTATTGAGGTGCGCCATTGTTTTCAAATAGCTTCATCAGCTCTTCGCGCATACGGTCACGCTCCTCCTCACTCATCATCGGTCGCTCTTGTGACTCGCCGTGATAGTTCTGTTCAGGGCCACCCTCCATAGTAACGGGACGTTGTACGACTTCTTGTGACGGGCGCTCAGCTAAGGTTACAGGGACTTCCGCGTGCTTACCATTGCGTAGTATTTGAGTATTGAGCACCGTGTTGGGCGGTTTGCGTGCGACATACTGAATCAGCGTATTGGCATCGGTCATCTCAACGCCATCAATAGTCAAAATAATATCGCCGGTCTTTAGGCCACTAATCGCGGCAGGACCTTGCGGAACTACATTGAGCACTTCGACACCAGTTGAGGTCTCAAGCTGAGTCGGATCACGCAATTGCGACTGAATCTCAATGCCAAGCCAGCCACGGCTGACGCGGCCATCTTTGATCAGCGCGTTCATCACTTGCTCAACAAGCGCGGTTGGAATAGCAAAGCCGATACCCATTGAGCCGCCTGAGCGCGAGAAAATCACAGTATTAATACCGACCAACTCACCGCTAGCATCGACTAGCGCACCGCCTGAGTTACCTGGGTTGATAGCGGCGTCGGTTTGGATAAAGTCCTCAAACTTATTGACGCCAAGGCCCGTACGACCTGTGGCTGAGATAATACCTTGCGTCACCGTTTGACCCACGCCAAAGGGGTTACCTATCGCTAGCGCAAGATCGCCAACGCGAATAGGCTCTTCACGAAACCCTAATGGCGTAAGCCCAGTCATATCGACGCGAATCACTGCTAAATCACTATCTGGATCGGTGCCGATGACCTTAGCGCGGCTTTTACGCCCATCGCTAAAGGCAACGGTGATTTCATCGGCTTTTTCGACCACGTGCGCATTAGTCACGATATACCCATCTTCAGAGACAATAACGCCTGAGCCTAAATTAGTAGATCCTGGGCCTTGCTGCTGGTCACCATGGTTCTCAAAGAATCGGCGCAGTACTGGATCATCGATGTAAGGATGCTCTGCCATCGCCTGCGTCGTATAAATATTCACCACTGACTGGGAGGCGCGCGCTACTGCATTATGATAAGAAGAGATCGGCTCTGGCGTATCAGCAACTGGCGCTGAGGCCTCTTGCTCAGCTGGCGGAGTCCTTGGCGGCTCCCATGTCGCCTCTGATGGCGTCTTCATACTCATAAATAGCCAAACAAACGCTGCAATTACTACTATTAATAAAACCCAAGGCAACCACTGCCATAGCGATGCCTTGTTATTGGCGTTTGGGGAAGACGACATAGAGAACCTCTGTAAATGTTATGCTAATGAATAAAGCGCTAGTAAATATTATAGTTTAGATAGGGCTGCAATAAGCTTTTTTAAAGACAAGAGCTAAATGAAATCAAGCTATAGAACCTATCTACTGACATAGCTGCGCTCACCAATTATAACTGGGCTTATTATACAGTACTGCGGCATCGTGTAGCCTTTCAGTTATTATGCTCAAAGGTAGTTTTATGAGACCTTAAACTAACTATGAGTACTCAATATACTCACTACATTCACTATCACCACACTATTAGCTCAGTTATCAGCTCCACCTAAGCGTAATAAATTGGCTTAATAGCAATATGATAAACTAAGCCCCATTTAAGTGTCTCATTTCAGCTACAACATAAAACCTCTGTCCTACTTATATAAAGAAGACAAACCACTAAAAATTTAGGCAATAAAGTAAGCTATAAAAAAGTAATAAGGAAAACCCATGAACCAAAAGAACCAAAAGCATAATTTAGAATCGACTAGCCCGGCTACTAACAACGGTAGTCCTAGTGCAGCGCCATCGATAAGCGCACAGGCCTTAGCCAAATTTTGTGATGATTATCTTGACGCCAATGCATTTAAAGACTACTGCCCTAATGGTCTACAAGTCGACGGCGGACGGCCTATTCAGCGTATTATCACTGGCGTGACCGCTTGTGAAGCGCTAATAGATGCAGCCATTGCTGCTGACGCTGACGCCATTATGGTCCATCATGGTTATTTTTGGAAAGGTGAGCCTGAGCCTATCACCGGAATGAAAGGCAAGCGTATTCGCAAACTCATGCAGCATGGTATCTCTTTAATCGCTTATCATCTACCGCTTGACGCGCATCCAATCGTAGGCAATAACGCTAAGCTTGCCGAAAGTTTAGGACTGACTATCACCGGTGCTCTCTACCCTAATGAGACGCATCCCGTTGGCAATATAGCTATTGGTAAGCCGCAAAGTGCAGCAAATCTGATAGAGACGATTACTCAGACTCTAGAGCGTAAACCTCTGCATATTGCAAGTGACTTTTCGCCCTCTGGCAACGATACTGATCAGTCACTTATCTCTAGTAAAGAAAACCAGCAGATAGATGCTACCTCTGTAGTCACAACAGCGTCCAAGAAAATTGAGCGGATCGCCATATGTACCGGGGGCGCGCAAGATATGATTGAGCAAGCCGCGCTTATGGATTGCGACGCTTATATTTCAGGAGAAATATCTGAACGTACCACGCACAGTGCTCGTGAATTGGGTATTGATTACTTCGCTTGTGGTCACCATGCGACTGAACGCGGTGGTATACAAGCGCTAGGAGAATTAGTTTCTGAACAGTTTAATTTGCCGGTTACTTTTGTCGATATTGTCAACCCTGCATGAGCGTTAAGTTTTATTACTGCTTTGTTAACGTAACTTGAATAATTGCTATATATTCCTCATAAAGTATAATTGTAAGAGAATGTTTTGTCATGAGACTTTCCATTAATAAAGCCTCCGGTTATGACGTTGGTTGAGTGCCGTTTTAGCTTTTAGTTATGATAATTTCTATAACGCTAAAGGTATTCATTTCGATGTTGCATAAGATATTAGGTCTTTAAAGACGCTCTACTTCGGTAGATTGTTGTCGTTAAAGGGCTAATATTAGCGCTGGATAAGAGCTTATAGGTGGCAGTCGCAGTATCGTTAGCGGCTCGTTGTTTATAGAAAGAAGTACTGATTAAAGGGTTATCTATTACTTTAGCTTTAATCAGATCTAAAGCTTCTGCTTTTATACAATAACTTTTTCATGACCTTACCTTAGTACCTTTAGTCTTGATACCTAAGTATTTAACATATCTAAGTATTTAGCGACTGGTGAAGAAACGATACCAAGTTACTCTCTTCATCCATTTTAGTGCGTTTTGAAGCTTAGGGTTATCAAAGGCTATTGATAGTGCTGCTCTAACCAGCAGTTTCGACAATCTTATTCAGTCGACTATCTTGTATAGGTAGCAAACGACACTTTGTTTATCGAGCTACTATAATTGAACTAGTATCTTAGCGATGAGTATAAAAGTGTCAAAGATCGACATTTATATAAAGTCAGATGTCTTTGCGTATGAATGTCAGTTTAAGGGTAAGTAGGATGGCTACAATTAGGAGACATCCATGCAGCGTATTACTTATCGTGTAAAAGTATCCGCGCAAGGGGCTAGACGTCGTATTTCATACTTATTACGTCCAGCCAATCGCACACTTAGCACCAAAAGTAAGATCGTTCCATCGGCTAAAGTAACTCGTTTTGCCAAATCCAAAAAAATTGCCCAAGTATCTAGTATCGCATTATTATCTTTGCCTGCTAGAAGTCTTACCACTATGGAGGTACCAGTACCGGCCTATGATCAGGTCATGCTAGATAAGACTTTAACCATAGCCGCTGTGCCTGGTGATAGTACTTATTTTGCTACTGACGGTTTTCAGCACGGTTTTGGTTATGATTTAGTGCGTAGCTATGCTGATGAGCTTGGCGTTACTATCGACCTAAAAGCTTATGCAACAGAAGAGACGGCACTTGCGGCACTAAAAAATGGTGAGGCTGATATGGCCTTGACTACGGCTAGTACTCAGCTTACCAATCAGCTCAATCTTGCCTCAGTGAATCTAAGCTGTGGTTATGATACTAGTTTGACTAATAACGGTCTAAACCCGAAAGTGAGCTGGACGTTTAAGGACTCCAGTGATCTGCTGTCACAAACGGCTAGTAGCTATCTGTGTGATAATATCAAAATCAATAATACCCAGAAATTAGCGGCTTTTTATAATCAAAAACTGCTAAAAGATGCTTATAGTCAAAATCACTTTCAGCAGACACTGACAGAGAAGCTACCCGATTATCAGACGCAGTTCGAGCAGCAAGCTCAGAACTATAATCACGATTGGGAGCTGCTGGTTGCAATGGGCTATCAAGAATCGCATCTCGATGCTAATGCTGTCTCCCCTACTGGGGTACGCGGCATCATGATGCTGACCAATAGCACGGCAAAAGCGATGGGCGTCTCTGATCGCGTTGATCCGTATCAAAGCATCGGCGGCGGTGCTCGCTACTTGGAGCAAGTAAAAGCGGACTTTGCTGATGTGCCAGAGTCGGATCGGATTTGGTTCGCACTTGCCGGCTATAATATGGGGCCTAATGCAGTCAAACGTATTCAGCGTAAACTGCGTGAGCAAGGCATCGATGATAAGAGCTGGGCGAACGTATATGCTTATTTATCAGACAATAGAGCTTCGAATAGCCGCTACGGTCAAGCTATGCATTACGTCAGTAATATCAGAAGCTATCTTGAAACCATCAAGACCTATAGCGTGTAATAACTAGGATGTTTAGCTTATAAAGCATCTGATTTACAATGTATTTAGTAATAAAAAGCTGCTCTTAGTATTAAGAGCAGCTTTTTTTATTCTATGTGCATTAGCTCAGTGAGCCATCAATCCGCTTAACGGACTCACTGAAATTATGCTTAGCGATTAGGCACGGTTAAGCGCTGACCGCGTTGTAACATCGTATCAGGGGCGATATCATTCATATCAGCCAGCTCTTTTGTCGAGACGCCGTATTTGCGCGCTAAGCCAATCAAACTATCTCCAGAAGCCACTTGGTAGCTAACAGTCATTTTTGGCACTTTAAGCGTCTGACCGCGCTGTAGCTGCGCTTTAGTCGATAGATTGTTTGTGGCTGCTAGATCGGATACAGATACTCCGAAGCGGCGAGCTAACGCAATTAGGCCATCGCCTGACTGTACTTTATAATTCTCAGTGTTGTCTAGCTTTTTACCTGTACTAGTAGTACTCGTCGATGCAGCGCTGCTCGTGCTAGTTGCGCTCGTAGCAGTAGAGCGATTACCCGCAGCTGGAATCGTCAAACTGCGTCCTAAGATAAGGTTCGAGTTAGTGCTTAGATTATTGGCTGCGGCCAAGTCACTAACGCCGATTTTGTAGCGGTTGGCTACGCCAATTAACGTATCACCAGAGCGGATCTTATAGCTGATGGGTTTGTCATTGAGCTTATTGTCCACTTGTGAAGCTGAGACAGGTACCTTAATGGTTTGACCGCGTTGTAGGCGAGCTCTTTCATCAAAGCTACTGTTAACCGCTGCTACTTGCGCCGCGCTCACACCCAAACTATTGGCAATACCTATGAGCGTCTCCCCAGATTTTACTTTGTAATTACTGGTTACAGCCGAGCTACTAGAACGACTAGCTGAGCTATTTGATAAAGATGTCATATTGGCATCTGCTGGTATCTTTAACGTCTGACCGACGTACAGCGAATCTGCACTACCGATACCGTTGAGATCGGCTAAAGCTTGGGTTGAGATACCAAACTGTTTGGCAAGGGCGATGAGACCGTCACCTGATTGGACTTTGTAGCTCTTAGTAGCGGTAGTTGACTGTGCACGTTTACGCGAAGGAGCAGCAGGAGTCACCGCAGGCGCAGTAACCTTACCTGGCACTAACCACAGCTTTTGACCGCGCAGCAAATCAGCGCGGCTACTGAGATTATTATAAGTCGCTAGCTGAGTGACTGATAAGCCGAAACGATTTGCTGTACCTATCAATGTATCGCCGCTTTGTACCACATAGCTTTCGGGTTGAGCTGGCGTATTGCTACTCTTTAAAGGCTCGATAGGTTTAGCATTATACAAGTACAGAGTACTGCCAGAGAGTAAGTTAGCCTTAGGATCTATCTGGTTCCACTCGGCGATTTCACGCCAGCTCACCCCTGCTCGGCTAGCGATATTAGACAAAGTGTCGCCACGTTTTACGGTATAGGTGCTGCGTTTGCCTTGTGGTTTTGCCTTGCTATTAGCGCTGGTTGCAAAACTAAGCTTTTTCTCTCTACCGCTAGCCTCCAACACAGATTGCTGTGTCTGTACAGCGGACAGTTTAATATTACCATCGACCGCGCTGACCACCTCTCGCTGATCTGGAGTCTGTGATTGAATCTGTCTAGCAATAAAGTCGCGCTCTTCTTGGCTCAGTGGCGGCTCTTGTACGATAGTATTGTTACCTGTGATCTGCGCAGAAGTCGTCGGTAAGCTGTTGCTGCTTTTTAGCTCCGCATTGATTTTTTGCGTTTCACTACTAGTAATAGGCGGCTCAGTTCTGGCGTTGTTATTACTGCTATACACTGAGCTACTAGACGGCGTAGCAGCTGGAGAGATATAACTGGTCGTTTGCTGCGGCACACTAGCACTAGCCGCATATTCAGCTAGACCACTTCCCGTTGAAGGTAGGGAGCCGCTGCTATAGGGCTTGTTATTATAAGATGTTGATCCTGAGGTACTTGGCGTAGTAGGTATGCTAGAGGCGATGACATTACTACTGCCATTACCTCGCAGTGCACTTAGTTTGGCGTCGATGTTGACATCGACATCGTTCGGGATAATGACTCGCTGTGGGCCTGAGGCGTCAATACGGCCAGAAGTGAGAGCGGTGTTCAATCTTTCAAGCTCGTCGTAGCTGACGCCTGTAAGCTGTGAGACTTCAGCCAGACTGACGCCGTAGTTGGCAGGAACACTACGAAAATGCTGACGGTTGGCGATAGCTGGTAGATAAACCCCAAACTGTGAGGGGTTAGCGACGATCTCAGCAACTGCCAAAAAGCGCGGCACGTAGTTCATCGTCTCAGTAGGTAGTCTTAGCGACCAATAGTCTGTTGGTAATCCTCGCGCCGCATTCGCGTCAATGGCTTTTTGTACCCGTCCAGGACCGGCGTTATAAGCTGCCAAAGCCAGCTCCCAACTGCCAAATTGGTTATGCAGCGCCGTCAAGAAGTCATAAGCGGCGCGCGTCGACTCGATAACATCGCGGCGACCGTCATAAGTACTGCTTTGATTGAGACCGTAGATGCGTCCCGTGCTTGGGATAAACTGCCACAAGCCTGCAGCCGCCGCACTACTCGTACCACTAGGATCATACGAGCTTTCGATAACGGGCAATAATGCCAACTCGGTCGGAATATTGCGGCGCTCCGCTTCGCGCACAGTATGATATAAATAGCGACTGGCTCGCGCGGTCAAACGGTTTAAGTAATCTTGTCTACTCGTAAACCAACCTTTTTGCCCCTCGATACGTTGATTGTAGATAGGGCGACCAGCGTTCATCCGATAACCTGCACGCAGGCGGTTCCATAAATCACCGTACTGCTGAATGGCAAGTTTATTACCCTCAACCATAGCCATGTCACTGGCTTCTAATAAATCCGCGAGCTCATCTAAGCTCTCTTCATCTAAATAAGCCGTTGAATAGTCATCGCTAGCAGGAGTTTGCGGGGTCGCAGCTGGGCGCTTAGTGACCACAGGCGTACGAGTATTTTTAACCCCAGTGTTTTTTACCGCTGACGTATTACTACAAGCACTGACAAGTAGAGCGGATACGGCAAGGGTCAAAGGCAAAGCGATAGGTAAACGAGAGTTTGACGGCACGATAGACATGATAATGGCGGCTTCCTAGCAACAAAAATAGATAAAAATAACAATGGATAAAAATAGTTGACTGAAAATAAATTCTCAAGGCTTATATTTTACATAACAGTAAGCGTTTATTAGAGCATAGCATTACCCTCTTGATTCAGCATAGCTTAGATAGCTTTTGGTAAAGATAACTTGTCGCTATTACAGTGTAAGACGCAGCATAAGATAAACATTATAACTATCGCAAGCTTGAACGAATAACTCAATCAATCATATTAACTCATTGATTATTATTCATGGCTTATCATACAACGATAATGATTTGTGACTTATAATTTATGATCTTTGACCTATAAGTTACGGCGCATAAGTTACTAGTCAAACCATAGCCTATCAATATAATTTATTAATGAGCGCTTACTAATTATTTACTTAATGACTACTTATTAATTAGCTATTAATTACCTACTAATTAATAGTCACTTGTGATACCGCTCTTAATAGTATGGCGTTACCCGTTGATAAGGTTAAGGTTACTCTTGAATTAGTCACGAATGAGACATTATTGCCATCTTTAACCCAGCTCTCTGTGGTGCTAACATTAGCTTTAGCTTGGTTTCCAGTAATGACGATATTATCGATATTAATGTCGTAGCGGTAGTTTGAGGTCTGATTCCAACTGTTTTGTAACAGTCTTAGATACGCATCTTTATCTAGGCTGGTCGTTTTACCTTTTCTGGATAAAGAGATAAGCGCATCGTCAGACACCAAACGCGAGACTTGGCTAATGTTTTTATTATTCGCCGCCGTCTTCATGGAGCTGGCATAGTTTTGTACTAAGCCCTCGCTCATCGTCGCGGCCTGTGCGTTAACAGCGACTACACTTACGCCGGTAGCTAATGCTGTGAGACTAGCGCCTCTGATTATCAACGCTAGTAACCTTGTACTCCCCAAACGTGTATTCCCCAAACGTTTCATCTTCTTCCTTAGCGGTTATCTTGAAAGTTTTAGCCTATCAGTAATTTCTCACAGTCATGTAACTCCCTGTGTGATAATTGCATATCTAATCGGCTAGGCTTATCTTATTGATTGATCTAAAAAAAGTCCTTGTTAGTGCTAGAGTCGAACTCCTAATATCATTAACACAGTATCGATAACATACTAAGACTTAGATTTGTCAGTATTATGACTCTCATCTACTCTGACGTCATTGTCATGCTCATCGTCACTAAGTTTCATCCCCAAGCGCTCAACACGGCGATCCATCATCTGCCTAGCCAGTGCTTGCATATCTTCAACTCGGTCAATCTCATCGACAATCTCAAGGCCTAATAAGGTCTCAAACACATCTTCTAAGGTCACAAGTCCTTTGACTTCGCCATACTCGCCAACAGTAATGGCAATGTGAATACGATTTTTTAGCATCAGCTCTAACAAGTCAAACAATTTCATCTTGGAGAAAACAAAAGTGATCTCTCGCTGAAACTGCGTCAAAGGCTTATGGGTCGCGTGATTTACTTTTGCTAATAAGATATCTGTTTTTAGCACAAACCCAGTAATATTATCCAAATCACCATCATAGATAGGTAGGCGTGAAAAAGTCAGCTTAGGGCGATCCGCTAATAGCTCAGTGACGGTTTTGTTTTGTTCAAAAGCGAGCATTACTGAGCGCGGCGTCATGATGTCTTCGACTTTTATCGCCCCAAAGGCTAACAAATTACGAATAATACGCGACTCTAGCGGGTCAATTTGACCAGCCTCCTCACCTATACTAGCAAGAGCGGCAAACTCGCGGCGACTAAAGACATCGGTCTCTTTGCTTCTGACCAGCAGCTTAGTGATACGCTCAGATATCCATATCAGCGGATATAAAAGCATAATAATACCGCGAACGAAGTACGCTACTACACCGCTAAGCTGACGCCAATAAACGGTCCCTAAGGTTTTGGGGATAATCTCAGATATAAACAAAATAGCCAATGTCATAAACGCTGAGAACACACCAAACCAAGCACTACCAAAGACAATCGTGGCTTGCGCACCGGCGCCAATAGAACCGACGGTATGCGCTACGGTATTTAAAGTCAAAATAGCCGCCAGCGACTGATCGATGTTATCGACCTTAAGACGTTTGAGCATGGCCGCTTTGTTGGGGTTTCTCTCTTGTACATCAGCGATGTAAGAGGGTGTCATAGTCAGTAGCGCTGACTCTGCAAGCGAGCAGACAAACGAGACACCAATTGCTAAGAGTACAAACAGCACTAGTAGTAGTACACTACTTGCTGTAGCTTGTGCTGCGACCTCTGTCGCTGCAGCTGAGCTCGCTGCTAGTACAGATGTCGGCAACAAAAGCAATGTTACACTAAATAAGGCAGTGCAAACCGATAAAATCCAGTGATAAGAGCTAGAGTTTTTTATAGGGGGAGGCTCCGCTGAAGCTTGTTTACGACAAGCGCGTAAGCGATATAAACGAGAAGTAACCAAAGAGGTAAGCAGCAAGTCGGGTAACCTAAATAATGATTTAATAAAAGGTGGAGCGAAAAATAAAGCGCTGCTATAAAGCCAACACTTTTATAAGCATTCGATATTATCATTGATACTCAGGTTACACAATATTTTGTCTTCATACGATGAAACCACGGGCCATTTAGCCTTAAATTTTGCAGTCCTATGAGCCGTTTTATCGGTATACTAACGCTTATCTATTTTGAGCCATTGATAGTTAGTCTCAATCTAGGACTAAAACCAGTATTTAGAAGCACTTATCTGCCCTAATGCGTACCGTCATAGCTGCTACCATTAGCGCTCCGCTTATTGTCAGGCTAAGAAAAATGCGCTTGTGCTATGATTAACAGTTACTAAGTGTTAGATTTTTTGTTACTATGCGTCTAATTTTATTTTTGTACCTCACTTATCGAGAGAAATTATGAGCTTATTTATCCAGTCAGCCCATGCTGCTGAAGCAGCAGGCGATGCCGCCGGTGGCGCGTCACTATTTGGTCAGCTACTACTGCCAGTCGCTTTTTTTGCTATCTTTTACTTTTTGGTTATTCGTCCGCAGTCTAAGCGTACTAAAGAGCACCGCGCGATGGTAAGCTCGCTTACCGTTGGCAGCGAAGTTATCTTCGCCGGTGGCCTCATGGGCCGCATCAAGCAAATCGAAGGCGATTATGCTGTTGTGAGCTTAAACAACAATACAGATGTCAAAGTGCAACGCGCATCGGTAATCTCAGTACTCCCTGCAGGCACTATTGAGAGCGTTTAAGTCTTACCTTAGTGCTGCTTGACGATGAGTTAGATTGTAATCAGCTATAGGTTATAGTACTTATTTATAGTCACACATTTATAGTCACATATATTGTAATGACCGTTCACTAATTGCGGTCATTTTTGGCTATTAGCTACCCTATTATCTATTCACTCATGGTCTGCATCACCAGTCTTTTATCAATACAAAGAAGTCATTATGCAATATCCCGCATGGAAATACCTAGTTATCATTGTCGTGCTTATCGTGGCAGGTCTTTACGCGGCTCCAAACCTTTATCCTGATGAGCCTGCGGTGCAGATTACGAGTGCTGCAGCAGGTACTCAGCTGTCTGAGAGCGTATTAACGGAGTCTGAGCGTCTGCTTAGTGAAGCCAATATCGACTTTCACGATGGTAGCTTTGAGGACAACAGTGCCTTGGTACGCTTAGATACTCCAGATGAGCAGCTAAAAGCTCAGGAAGTCTTGCGCCAAAACTTAGGCGATGATTATGTCGTCGCGCTCAACTTAGCGCAAACCACGCCGCAGTGGTTACGCGATATCGGCGCTAAGCCTATGAAGCTCGGTTTGGATCTTCGCGGCGGGGTGCGTTTTGTACTAGAAGTGGATATGGATAAGGCGCTAGAGCAGCGTCTTAGCAGCGCTAGCCGTGACGTGCGCCGAGAGCTGCGCGCTGAACGCGTAGCGGTGACCGGTACTAAAACTGAAGGTCAAAGCATCATTCTGCACTTCTCTGACACTGACGCCCGCGGACGCGCACAAAACATCCTACAAGCGTCAATGGGTAATGACTTTACGGTGCAATCAACCATTGATGACCAAGGCCCTGCGCTAGTCATGTCCTATAACGATGCCATGGTCGATGAGATTAACAGTTACGCCGTTAATCAAAACTTGACGACTTTGCGTAACCGGATTGCTGAGCTTGGGGTCGCAGAAGCATTAGTACAGTCGCAAGGCGCTAGCCGTATCGTGGTGGAGCTACCGGGCGTACAAGATACTGCCGAGGCCAAACGAGTACTTGGCCGTACTGCCAACCTTGAGTTTCGCATGGTAGCAAAAGATGCCGAAAACTACACCGGCGGTATTCCTCCTGCTGGCACTGAGGCCTTCCCTTTTCAATCACTAGATGGCCCGCCGGTTCTGTTAGAGCGTCAAGCTATCGTTACCGGTGACAAAGTCACTAACGCGCAGACAGGCGTTGATGAGAGCGGTACACCTGAGGTGAATATTACCTTAGATAGCGCTGGCGGTAGACTCATGCAAAACGCCACGCGCACCTCAGTTGGTGAGCAAATGGCGGTGCTGTTTATCGAAAACAAACAACGCATCACTTATGAAGAAGATCCTGTGACGGGTGAGACGACTGAAGTTCGGACGCCTTACGCGGAGACTAAAGTCATCAACCGTGCCAATATCCAAGCGGTACTTGGCTCCTCGTTCCGTATCACGGGCTTAGATAGTAGCGCTGAGGCGGCCGAGCTTGCTTTGCTACTACGCTCAGGGGCGCTAGCGGCGCCGATGTACTTTGTCGAAGAGCGCACTATTGGCCCTTCACTTGGTCAAGAAAATATCGATAAAGGTTTATTTTCGACCCAAGTCGGTTACTTACTCGTGTTCATCTTTATGATAATTTTCTATCGCTTGTTTGGCGTCATTGCTAACGTTGCGTTAGCTGTCAACGTCATCATTATCATCTCAATCATGTCGATATTAGGCTCATCTCTTACCTTGCCTGGTATCGCTGGTATCGTCTTGACCATCGGTATGGCGGTCGATGCTAACGTGCTGATATTTGAGCGCATACGTGAAGAGATAGCCAACGGTGTGCGGCCAAAAACCGCCATTGTGGCCGGCTTCGATCGTGCGTTTAGTAGTATCTTCGATGCTAACATTACCACACTGCTGGTGGCTTTTATCTTATTCGCTATCGGTACCGGTCCGATCAAAGGCTTTGCTATTACTTTAGCGATTGGTATTGTCAGCTCACTGTTCACCGCTATTTTGGTGACGCGAGCGCTAGTACAAATCGCTTATGGTAAGCGCAAATCTATCAAACGTTTGAGCATCGGTTAGGAGACTACTATGGCGATCGATCAGAATAACCCGAACAATAAAGACAACCTGCCGACCTCGAACAGCTCAGGCAATCAGTCAGGTAACGGTGGCTCGAATACTAACCCGCAAGGCAATAAGCGTCGCCGCCGCAATAAGCCGCGCCGTGATGGTAAAGGTAGCAATACTCAAACCAATAACTTAAATAAAACGACTAAAGGGCCTAAAGGAGCTCAGCGTGACAATGCTAAAGGCTCACAAGCCCTAGCAACCGCTAATGCTGTAGATCCTAGTCACTTCGAGGGCGACGCCGCTGATGACGCAGCAGCAGCAGCTGAAGGCGGTATAAAAGCCATTGGCGATCAGCGTATTATCCCCTTTATGAAATTAGAGAAGCCTATGGGCCTACTCTCTATCTTTATGGTTATCGCAAGTATCATTGCTATCGCCGTTAATGGTTTAAACCTAGGTCTTGATTTCACCGGCGGCGTCTCAGCGGATGTCAGCTATGAGCAATCGGTTGAGCAAGTGGCTGTGGTTGAGGCCTTAGCTGATAACGGTTTTGATGACGCTGTCGTGCAGTACTTAGGCACTAATAAAGAGCTGCTAGTACGCCTACCGCCGCAATCTGACAATATCGATGGGCTCAATACTAGCTTGGATATCGCATTAGACTTGCCTAATAATCCAGCTAGTATTAGCAACGTCAATATTATAGGTAGCCAAGTGGGTAACGAGGTCTATCTGAACTCAGTGATGGCCTTAGCTCTTGCCTTAGTCTGTATGCTAGGTTACGTCGCGCTACGCTTCCAGTTTAAGCTCTCATTAGGGGCGGTATTATCATTATTTCATGATGCGATTGTGACAATTGGGGTATTTGCACTCTTTGGCTTCCCATTTGATTTGACGGTTTTGGCGGCGGTACTGGCGCTGATTGGTTACTCGCTGAATGATACTATCGTTGTCTATGACCGTATCCGTGAGAATTTCCGCCGGGTTCGCGGTATCACGCCGCGCCAAACGATTGACTTGTCATTGACTGAAACCTTACGCCGTACGATCATGACTATCTCAACGGTGCTCTTAGTCGTGCTGGCTATGATGTTCTTAGGCGGTGATGGCTTATACTGGTTCTCAGTGGCGTTATTTATCGGTTTGCTTGCTGGTACTTATTCTTCTACTTATATTGCAAGCTCTATTCCGCTAGCGATGGGTCTATCACGCGATGACTTTGTGGTAAAAGTAAAACCTGAGTTTGAAGAAGAGATCGTTAGCTTTAATGACCCAAAAATGTTTGAATAGTTTATTGTAAATAAGTGAATTGGCGAATAGTTATTCATAGCTATTCGCTAAAAAGTTATTATAAAAGCACCTGACTCATTATCGATGAGTGTTGGGTGCTTTTATTTTTGTATTATGTATTACAGCGTTTAGCCTTCATCTCAGTAACAGCGATATTTTATGGCCACAACCTCAACAGCAGCGCCCCAACCTATCGATACCCGCTATCGGCGTATCATCTCTATCGCCGTGCCTGTTATGTTGGCAAACCTAGCCATGCCGCTACAAAGCCTGATTGATACTGCTGTCGTTGGTAATATGAATGCGGCGGCCAATCTTGCGGGCATGGGACTTGCAATCCAGCTTTTATCGCTATTATTAGTCAGTTTTAACTTTTTGCAGTACGCCTCCTCTGGGCTATCGGCTCAGGCTTTGGGTCAGCTCAGTGCCAGTACGGCAGATGAGGATACAACTGATAATGGCTCAAGTAACCGCTCAGGCTCAGAGCAAATGGCCTCGGCCCTACTCTCTATTTTGCAGCGCGCTTTAGTACTCGCCTTTATCATCGGGGCGCTATTACTCTTAGCAAAACCTTGGCTGATCGAATACGGTTTGCAAGCATTGTCGGCGAATCCTGCTAGTGGCGTCGCTGCCCAAACTTACTTAGACGTGCGCTTCTGGGGCGTCATCGCTGAGCTGATGAATTTTGCTTTTATTGGCTGGTTCGCAGGGCAAGGTAAGACGCGTTATATGCTCTATCAGCAAGGTTTTATTGCGCTATTAAACATTATACTGACGTTGTTTTTTGTGTATGGTATGGGGCTGGGATTAGTCGGTGTTGCTTTAGGGACTACTATCGCCTTTTGGTCAGGAGTGGGGCTAGCACTTTGGCTAAGTCGCCAGCATTTACAACTGTCGTGGTCAGCTCTATTTAGTACTGACGCTGAGTATTTTACGCGCTCAAAGATGCTTAGGCTATTTTCTTTAAATAAAGATATTTTTATTCGCACCCTTATTTTGACTTTGAGCTTTGCTTGGGTCACAAGACTGTCAGCACAAAGTGGCGACTTAGTTTTGGCCGCTAACGCTATTCTTCTGCAAGTTCTCAGTATTTCAGCCTTTGCTTTAGATGGCGTAGCGGTGTCAGCAGAGACACTTGCAGGACAGGCCGCAGGGCGACGAGACTGGCGACGCTTTGCTATTATTGTCAAGCGGACAGGTATCGTCAGCTACGCTTTGGCACTGCTCTTAAGCCTGCTTTGGTTCCTAGCAATGCCGACATACTTGCAGACAATGACCAATATCGAACCGGTGCTCACCCTTACCCGCCAATATCAGAATTATGCGATACTATTGCCGCTGATAGGCGTAGGCGCGTACTGGCTCGATGGTATATTTTTCGGTCTCACAGCTGGTAGTGTCATTCGAAATGCGGCCCTGCTATTAGCCGTGGTCTTCTTCCCTATCAGCTGGCTACTTTATGAGCGCTACGATATGACAGGGATTTGGCTCAGCGTTTGGTGCCTATTAGCACTAAGACTAGTGATTCTTGGCGCGTTTTTATATCGTGCTTACCTGACAGGCAATTACGACAAGCTACAACCTCAATAAAACTAGAATAAATTTAAATAAAACGTGACTATAAGCGCTAAATCTTAAAAATAAAAGCTGGATGTCACATATAACAACATCGAAAATCTCAGGATCTAACGTGACCATTTCTTATTCCAAACAACAAACCCAAGCCTCCTATCGGTGGGCTGATGGCTTCAAAAAAAGCTTAGCTGTGGCAATGGGCTATTTGCCCGCTGGTATTGCCTTTGGCGTTCTTGCTCAAGTCGCTGGCATTCCTATTTGGGCAACTTTAATGCTGAGTTTATTTCTCTATGCAGGCGCAGCGCAGTATGCGTGCTTGCCCATGCTAAGCGCCGGTCTGCCTGTGGGTAGTATCGCAACCAATATTGCCGCGATTAACTTGCGTCATGTCTTTTATGCTATGCCGTTATTGCAATCTATGCCTACCCAAAAGCTGGCTAAGACCTATTGCTTATTTGCGCTAACCGATGAGACCTTTTCGGTAATGACTAGCCTGCCTGCTGAGGAGCGACAAGCGTTAATACTGCCTATCAGTCTATTTAATCAAAGCTGGTGGGTGGTGGCGTCTCTGATTGGGGTGATGATAGGTAGCGCTCTCAACGACTTAGTGCCGCATTTAGATTTCGCCTTAGTCTGTTTGTTTGCCATATTAGCTTATGAGCAGTTTCAAAATGTGAAGCGGCTATTTCCTATCGCTATCGCTGTCATTGGTCTGATACTGGCTTCCTTGTTCACTAGTGACTGGCTATTATTAGTCGCTATTAGCTTTTGTATGCTGCTGATTTTAGCGCGCGGGTTTTGGCTGCAGTACTCTGTTACAGGAGACCGCTCCGATGACTAGTCAATATCTAATTATAGCTACTCTCGCTATGGCAGCGGTGACTTTTATCACTAGAGCTATCCCTGCCTTAATTCCCAAAAAAATACTAGACACGCCTTGGCTCCACAGGCTTAATGAAAGCTTACCTTTATCGGTCATGGTGCTGCTTATTTTGACTAGCTTGGCTTATCAAGACTTATCGCTGAGCCATAGTTTAGCCAGTCCTGAGGTGCATCTATTGTTAGCTCAGATTGGCGCATTAGCACTGGTATTTTTAGTTTATCATTTTAGCAAGCAGCTGCTAGTGAGTATGATCGTCGGTATAGCGACTTTAAATGGTCTGCTTTGGGTATTTGCTCAGCTCTTAAGTTAAAATCTACTGAAAGCGCACAATCAAACACCGAACACCGAACACCGAACAATTAAATATCGGCATAAAAAACGAGCTTCTCTACTTAACATAGAGAAGCTCTTTTTAATTCGATAACTAACGATGATGATATCAATATAAGAATTATATCTCTTCAATACCCATCATATCGACTGGCGTATCAGCGACAATTTGTACGCCTTTCTTGCCAGTCTTAGCCGTATCATTACGCTGAGCCTGCAGATGATCAAGATAAGCTTCATTGATTTGTCCAGTGATATAGCAGCCATTAAATACGGCACAATCAAAGCCTTCCACTTTACTATGCTTAGTGTCTTTTACCGCATCAATCAAGTCATCTAAATCTTGGAATATCAGACGATCCGCGCCGATAATCTTACGCACTTCTTCAACACTGTGTCCCGAAGCGATAAGCTCACTACGTACTGGCATATCGATACCATAGACATTAGGGTACTTGACCGGCGGCGCTGCACTAGCAAAGAAGACTTTACGCGCGCCCGCATCACGCGCCATTTGGATAATCTCATGACAAGTAGTGCCGCGTACAATAGAGTCATCCACTAGCAAGACGTTTTTGCCTTTAAACTCTAGCGGCACGGCACTGAGCTTTTGCCGTACTGATTTTTTGCGTTGCTGCTGGCCTGGCATAATAAAGGTGCGTCCGATATAACGGTTCTTCATAAAGCCTTCGCGATATTTGATATTCATCTTCAGCGCCAGCTCCATCGCTGAGGTCCGCGACGTATCGGGAATAGGAATGACCACATCGATATCATGATCATCGCCCCACTCGGCCAAGATTTTATCGCCTAGTTTTTCGCCCATACGCAGACGCGACTTATAGACTGAGATATTATCCATAATCGAATCTGGACGCGCAAAATAGACGTATTCAAAGATACAAGGCGTATACTCTTGCTGCTCAACGCACTGATGAGTGTGCAAGTTATGGTCTAAATCGATAAATATCGCCTCGCCGGGTTTGACATCACGAATAATCGTAAACCCTGAGCCTGTTAGCGCCACTGATTCTGAGGCCACCATATATTCTGTACCGCCATTAGCCGCCAAGCGCTCACCGAAGACCAGTGGACGGATGCCATTAGGATCACGAAAAGCTAATAAACCGTGACCGGTAATCAAAGCCACTACGCCATACGCGCCTTCACAGCGATGATAGACCGCTTTTACCGCTTCAAAAATATCATCAGCGTTAGGATTCGTCTTGCCTAAGTCCTGCATCTCATGGGCGAGCACGTTAAGTAAAACCTCAGAGTCTGAATCGGTATTGAGATGACGACGATCCTCGATATATAGCTCTTTGGCTAAGGTTTCCGCATTGGTCAAGTTACCGTTATGCGCCAAGGTAATACCATAAGGCGAGTTGACATAGAACGGCTGCGCCTCAGCACTGCTAGAGGTGCCAGCAGTCGGATAGCGCACATGACCGATACCAAACTTACCGACTAGCTTGATCATATGGCGGTTCATAAACACATCGCGCACCATACCGTTTTCTTTTCGCAGGTACAGACGCCCATCTTGCAAGGTAACAATACCGGCTGCATCCTGACCGCGATGCTGAAGCATAGTTAAGCCATCATAAAGAATTTGGTTAACGGGCTCATGAGCTGCAACCCCAACGACTCCACACATAGTTATGTCCTATTTTAGAGCAAAGATTAGTAACGAGAAGGTATAGCGTTTATTCATACTAGTGGTTTGGCACTAATGAATCCTGCACTAATGAATTCTGATAGCAATGAATTCGTATTAGCTAGAAATTTAGAAACTTGAAAAGTCAGAAACTTGAAAATTTAGAAACAATGCAACTGATATACAATATCGATGCGTCTATATTTAAAGAGCGAATACTACGGTAATAACATCACTCTGATAGCATAATCCTGATGACGCAGTTCTATAAGAAAACTTTTTTTATTTTATAACACTACTATGCCAAAGCCTAGATAGCTTACATGCTCTAACCTTATAGAAAAATCAATAAGACTAAATAAATATCATCGTCGGCTCAGAGCTATTATGATTGGTTAATCTGTCCCCAAGCCATGCCTAGCATATCAGTAGCTAGCTCTTTACCCATTGGTGCATAAGGCATCAGCTCAGGGGCAAGCACTGAGGTCTGCCACTGCGGCAGCTGTACCAATAAAGGCGCGCTGATACTAAGTACTACCAACACCATTAAGGTGTTTTTGGCTGCTCCCAATACACCGCCTGCCATCTTATCGAGTACGCTAAGATTTAGCGTTTTGAGTGCGCTTGAGAAAATAAACGCCAACAAATGCATGATGGCTAAAATAACAATCACGACTATCAAAAAAGCTAATGCCGTCTGCAGTACCGGATTGGCAACTAAGCTTGATAACTGCGGGGCAATCGACGTAGCTAAACGAGTGGCGACAATTAGAGCGACAAACCAGCCCATAAGTCCTACCGCCGTTTTTATCAACCCTGCCTGAAAGCCGCGCCATAAACCAATGAGCACCACGATAGCAATGATAATATCTAAACCACTCATTTTTACTGCCTCATTCGTTTAAGGAAAGGGTCAAAAGTATTATCATACTCAGCTATCATTGGTCTATCAGTCAAATAGGCAAATAAACGGTTATACATCACTCTTTCGTAGTATTGTCACTGGTATCGTAAATGGCATCGTAATAACCGCCGATAGCTTGAATACAAGACTGTACTAGCCCAGGCCCGCGATAGATAAGGCCAGTATAAAGCTGCACTAAATCCGCGCCAGCTTTGATCTTCTTGACGGCTTTATCGCCGCTATCGATACCACCCACGCCAATCAGTGCTACTTTGCCTTCTAACTGATCTGAGAATTGCTGTAAGATTTGGGTACTCGTATGGCTCACCGGACGACCGGATAAACCGCCCGCTTGGTCCCCGTCGCGTAAGTCCTCTACCCCGACTCGGCTCAAAGTGGTATTAGTGGCAATCAAACCATCAATGTCGAAATCTATCAGCTGCTGCGAGATATAATCGACCTGCAGCGGCTCTAAGTCAGGAGCGACTTTTAATACTAAAGGCACGTAAAAACCATATTCAGTGGCCAGCTGACTGTGACGGTTTTTGATCGTATCTAGTAGCTGAGTCAAGGCTTCACCGCTTTGCAAATCGCGTAGATTAGCAGTATTCGGAGAGGAGATATTGACCGTAATATAAGAAGCGTGGGGATAAACGCGCTCTAAGCAATACACATAATCGTCAGCGGCTTGCTCAACAGGCGTGCTCGCATTCTTACCGATATTGATACCGATATTACCCTTATACTTGCAGCGTTTGACATTATCTATAAGATAATCAACCCCTTGGTTATTAAACCCCATACGGTTAATAATAGCATCGGCCTGTCTGAGTCGAAATAAACGCGGTTTGTCATTACCGACTTGTGGCCGCGGCGTCACCGTGCCAACTTCAATAAAACCAAAACCTAATTCGGCTAGCGCGTCGATATAATCTGCGTTTTTATCGAGGCCGGCCGCTAGTCCTACCGGATTGGCAAATTGCAGACCCATGCAAGTGGTGGGCTGCATCGGCTGACCATACACCAACCCTAAAGTGCGGGCTTTGTGTGCTTTGTCCAATAAAGACAGCGTCATATCATGAGCGCGCTCAGGATCCATCTTAAATAAAAACGGACGAAGTAAGGCGTAGGACATAGTGACAACAAACCCTGATTAAATGGTGAATAGAAAAGGCAAAACGACTGCCATAAAGCGCTGCGATTATATCAGCTTGCTATAGGCTTAGCCAAAATAACCGCAAATATTATGCTATAAATATTAGCAATTAACGACTTTATAACTAAATAGACTGAGCGTTGTTCAACATTATTTATCAGACATTAATTTTCAAACAAAACCGCCATCAAGGCACAGGCCGCTTATCGCTCAAAGCAATCCAGCCACGGGCAATTCTATATAAATGCCAAATAACCGTAAACAAGATAATTAAAATACCTAATCCGGTAAATAGCCCGGAGCCAATAGCAAGATTATTGCTTTCAGCTAGCACACTGATACCTAAGCCGCCAACGGCTACTAGCGTTATGATAAGACCGATCACAAACCAGATGATACTATACCAAAAAGTCTTGATTTGCCAATCAAAATGCGTGGCCAACCAAGTACCATCAGCATCGTGACGCTTAGCATAATTCATAGCGATAGGCACAATCCACAACAGCCCTGCCGTCAAATAGCTAATGACATAAAGCAGATAGGTAAGATGGTTATAAGTGATCAGTGAGCGCTGCTGTTTATCACTAAGCGCAGTATCTTGTCTTGAGCGTGCAAGTTCATGGGTCTGTTGGGCATGAATGCTATTTTCAAAGCGAGACTCTGATTTGTCTAAGGTTGGCCGAGATACAAAATCATCAGAGTTATCAGAATTAGGGTTAGAAGGTGAGCTCATAATAAGTATCCCTATCACACTTGACGGTAATGATGGCAAATTGCAGCGCCTGGCCATAAGATCGAGCTATCGATTTGATGATAACACTCAAATACTCAGTAGCGCTCATTTATCTAATATTGCGGTTATAAAGACGATTTTCAAGATTGAGATTGAATGCCAGTCTAATCGTTAAGAAGCAAGCGTGGCTTGTACTTGAATTTGCTTGGTGTTGATATCTTGCTGCATATTGAGCTGAGTGACCTGCCAGCCCTGCTCGCTCAGCTTACCAAGCGCGCTAGTGATAAGCGCTTGGCTTGGGTTAGTAAAGCTTAACTGCACAGTATCACCAACGGCCGCTACTTGAGCATTAGCAATACCGGCATTGGTTAACAGCGAATTGACCGCAGTGGCAGGGGCAACGACTTGGCCTTCAGTACTGGCATTGAGCGCGTTGTTGTCAATATTGCTCGCCTGCGCACGTAACCAAAAATAATCGGCTACTTGCTGCTGGTACTGCGCTTTGCTGTCTTTCGCCGCTTGATTGACACTATAGCCGCCATAACCGCCGAGAAACACTAATAAAAATAGCGATAAAACGCCTAAGGCCAACTGATCGCGTGGAGACAGTGCTTGCCAGCGTGTCGCTAATGTCGATTGGTAACGGCTTAAACACTCAGACCAAGTATTGCTAGAGGCAGGACTACTCGTCGCCGTATTTAAAGAACTTGAAGAGCTTGTACTATTACCTTTTGTACGGCTAGGTTTAGTACGGCGCTGCGGCTTATTCATCACTGAGCCTTTTTTACTTAAATTTTAAGAAGCTATAAAAACATTTAATAAGTTATAAATCGTCAAAAGCAACATACCACATGATCACATGACATTGACGAGCCGGGTTAAGAGGAAGATAACTCGCCAGCCTCAGCGCTATTATCCGCTATATTTACGGTTATCTGCCCACTGAACTCGCCTTGCTCATTACCGTTAACGCTTTGCAAGCTGGCCGCTATTCCTTGAATGACTAGCGTATTAGCAAACTCGTCAAGACTGCTGCGATTAGGCGCAATAAGCGTAAGACTAAGAGAGCTTGGCTGCATCACTAAGCTTTGCGCAGTCAGTGAAGACTGCTTAATGAGAGGTGATATACGCGCTAGGGTTGCCATATGCGCCGACTGAGCTTGACTATCTGTGCGCAGCTTGGCTTGCATCTGCGTCTGTAACAATGTCCGCGAATTTAAGCGATCTTCTGGAAACCAAGATTGAAATTGTTTGCCGATAGCGCTTTGGGTTGCCGCACTTGCTTGATTATAGCGGTACGCTTGTAAGCCATCGGTAGCCATTTGTAATACCAATGCTGATAGCGCCACCATAGCCGCCACTCGCAAATAAGGAGAGAGCTTTGTGTCTGAGGTCTTAGTAAAGAAGTTCAGAGCGTGACGATCAGGTATATCTACGGGCTCAGGCTTGGCGGCAATCTGAGTGAGTAATAGGTGCGGCGCGGAGAGCTGTGGCGATTCTATACTCGCTACAGACTCATCGATAGCACTTAGTTGGCATATCTCACTGAGATGAGGCAAGCGTTCAACCACTAAGGGCAAGTAGCTGACTGCCATGCCCTGCTGCAACGACTGCCGCAGCAAAGTAGTGTGTTTATCTTGATACAGCACTACTTGCTGACCTGCGCCTTCTTCAGGCACCGGCAACAATAAAAAATCAGGCAGCAAAGCTCCAATATTAAACCCTGCCAGTATTGCGCTTTGTTGCCATGAGTCACTATCGTCTTTTGCGAGCGCGTAGAGATGATGGTGACTGGCATAACTCTGCTGACGCACCATCAGCTGCTCGACTGGGGTAATTGACGTTTCTTCAAATAAGTACTGCTTGCCAGTATCGCCTAGCTGCTTGAGCTGATTAAGACTGAGCTCAGTATCTACTTGGAGCAAATGGCTAGATGGAAAATACAAACAAAGCCGCTTATCATTACCACTTTTATAACTAATATAATGCTCTTGCAATTGCTGCCAGTCATCGACTAGCTGCCACTGCTTAGCATCTGCTTGCCAGACGGCAAGTGAGCTATGCTGCGCTCTTAACCAAACATGTAACAATAGAGATGTCCTTTAGTAGTTAGCGGTTGAAGTTGACAGTTTATTTAAAAGTGGATAATTATTAACGTTGATCTAAGCTACCGAAGGCTATCTACGGCTGCATAGGTACAAAACGATCAACCTCTTCGGCCATTCCTGACATCACAAACTCCATCTCAAACACTCGCGCTTCAGCTAGTGAAAACGACTCAGGACTTGCGCCAGTGAGTAAGCTGGCAATATTAGCGACAATAGACATATGACAAACCACCACCAGACAGTTTGCTTCAATATGGCCAAGCTCTATCAGTGCTGCATGAGCGTCATCTGAGGGCGTGATATTATCTTGTACACTAGCTGGCACATCGGTGGCACGCGCTTGCAGTTCTGCTAGGGTCTGCTGCGCTCTATCGTACGGACTGACCACAAAATGATCAGGACGATAATGCTCTATAAGATACTCAGCCGTCTGCGCGGCTTGCTGCTGACCGTATTCGGTCAACTGCCGTGCGCTATCTGGGCGACTCTCGTTTTCAGCTTGTCCATGTCGCATCAGTATAATCTTCATAGCACTCCTTTTGCTCATCTTTATTTGCTTTATTTTTGATGAGGATTATTTATTCTTAAGGTTATTACTGTCTTTTTTATCGGTGTTGCCTTCGCTGTCGTCGGCGCTACTCGCAGCGCTCATCTGCGCGGTAAGGGCCGCATTACTATGGTCATGCGGCATCACAAACTCCACGTCACTACGAAATCCGGCTTCCATCAAGTGTAGAGCGACTCCTAGCGCTGCCTTATCTTCATAGATGACCGCATGTAGAGCATGAGTAATAGGCATATAGATACCTTGCTTACTGGCTTTTTCATGGACTTGCTGAATAGTATTGACCCCTTCAGCGGTTTGGCCTAGCTTTTTGACCGCCGCATCGATATCCATACCGCGCCCGAGCATATTACCAATTCGAAAGTTGCGGCTCAGCTCTGAGTTACAAGTGGCATAAAGATCGCCTACGCCAGACAAACCTAAGAAAGTAAGCGGATTGGCGCCTTCTTCTACGCCAAAACGGCTCATCTCAGCCAACGAGCGTGTCAACAGCATGGCCTTAGTGTTTTCACCGACATCGTAGGCAGCAGCCATGCCCATAGCGATAGCATAGATGTTCTTAAGCGCGCCGCCAAGCTCGACACCGCGAATATCATCACTAGCAAACACTCGGAAAAAAGCACTATGTAGCGCCGCTTGTACGGCGTGGCGTAGCGGCTCTGACTCACTGGCGATGACCGTAGCTGACGGCATGTTTTTCATGATTTCAACCGCCAAGTTTGGCCCTGACATCACCCCAAAGTTCACCTCCGGCAGCTCATCTTTAATGATATCGCTCATCATGGCAAACGTGTCTTTTTCCATACCTTTTGTGAGCGAAACAATCGATTGACCACTGATAAATGGTTTGATGTTTTTGAGAGTCTCACGAAAGGCTGAGCTAGGTACGGCTAAAAAGATAATATCTTTGTCTTTTACCGCAGCTTCTAAGTCGTAGCTGTACTTTAAGCGATTATCGAGCTTGTACCCTGGCAGATACTTCTTATTCATCTGCGTTTTTGCCATAGACTTGACGGTGCGCTTATTGCGTACCCAAATGGTAGTATCACAGCCATTTCGCGCGGCTAGGTTAGCCATTGCTGTACCGAAACTACCGCCGCCAAGCACTGTTAGACGTATCTTTTCTGGGCTCTTATGTATTTGATCCATTTGTTTGGCTACCGCCGCCTCAACTTTATTAGGGTTCAATTTTTTGCGACCAAAGCCTGATTTGGTGGCTCGATCAAGAATACTGGCTATCAAGCCAGTCGGTTTGTTCTCATTGCTATTGTTATTATTTTCGCTATTATTACTCTTGTCGCGACCTACAGTGTCAGCGTTATTAGCATTTTGATTTTGCTTATCTTCATCTGAGGAGCTTGTCATATACTTATATCCATATTGTCAGTGCTTAAAGGATGAACCAAGTAGCTATTAGCTATTACGCCCTTTATACTTATTGAAAAAGTTTCAACCAAAAAAGCTTTAGTAAAAACCTTTTAACGCAAATATAGGTCAGCCATTATTACTCTTAACCGCAATAAATCTTTAAGACTCAAAACGCAGCAGCGGCTCTATATCCATAGGTTTTCTGCCAGGTTTGGGTTTTGGGCTCGTACCAGTATAAATAAAGGCGACAACATAGTCATCAGCCGCGACATCAAAATAATCTTTTACCGCAGGCTCATTGCACAGCAGACCTGTGCGCCATACGCTGCTAAAACCTTGCGCCATTAACGCTAATAGTAGATTTTGCACGGCTGACCCGGCACTAAGCATCTGCTCAAACGGCGGGACTTTCTTGTGCTCTTGCATCTTAGTGACGACTGTAATAATCACTGGCGCGCGCATTGGCAGATTGGCAGTTTTTTTACGGGTCTTATCCGATAGTGTCTCACCTGCTCTCGCCGCTTGCGCTTCTGCCGCCTCAAGTAATGCTTGCCCCAGCTGTTGACGCGCTTCGCCTTCGCTGATAATAAAACGCCAAGGTCGTAGTTTTTTGTGGTCGGGCGCAGTCACCGCGCAGTCAATCGCCGCTCTGATTTGCTCGTGAGTCGGTGCCGGCTCTTGTAGATTGCCAATAGTGCGCCTAGACTTAATCCACTCAATGAGCTGCTTATCTTCTATATCACTTTCATTGCTACTATCAAGGCGGTCACTCTCATGATTAGAAGTTTCTTTGGTTGTTACGCTTAATTCATCTTCCTCGGTGATTAAACGCTCTCTTGGCGTACTCATTTGTCATCCTTTTATCATCGTCGGCTATTATCATTATTATTGCTATCAGTAGCTCTATTATCGTTATCATTTTATTAAGAAGCTACACTGTTATTATTTGGCTTATCAATTAAGCTTGTATAGTCAATCAATATTAAAAGTGGTACAAGGCAGACGAGTGCAAGTACTACAGTAGTAGGCTAAACGAGTCTAACGCTGTAACACTTTAATAGTGGTTCGACTATAAGATACTCAATGTAGTACTTAATACAATACTTCGTAAGTTACTTCATAAGGTAATTAACAAAAGGCTTATGCGGCGTCATCGAGTCGATGCGGCATCTTTAGATAGTCCTCTGATTGCATCTCAAGCAAGCGTGAACGAGTACGCTCAATCTCAAAGGCCAGCTTCTCACCTTGGTAAAGATCAAGAATAGACTGCTCAGCACGTACTAACAGCTTAACCCTACGATCATAGAACTCATCGACTAAGTAAATAAAGCGGCGAGTTGGATCTCGCAGATCGTCGTCTAACGCTGGTACGGCATTGATCAAGACCGTGCTAAATCGATTGGCAATCTCAATAAAGTCAGCAGCGGAGCGCGGCTGCATACACAAATGGCGAAAGTCACAAAACAAGATGTCTTCGGTACGGGCATTGATCTTAATCTCGCGGCCATTAACCGTGATAGGCTCGCTACTGATTTTGAGATTGTTCGATAAACTCGCAAAGCGGTTGGCAAGCCAGTTATGGTTCTCACGCGTCATAGGCGATTTGTATAGCTCTGCCTGCTGCAAGACACGCAAGCGATAATCGATACCAGAGTCGATATTCATCACCGTAGTATGTGTCTCAACCTCTTTGATAGCCGGCATAAAACGGTCTCGATGCAGACCATCTTTGTACAGACCTGCCGGCTCGATGTTTGAGGTAGCAACCAAAGTCACCCCGCGATTAAACAGCATGGTAAATAAGTCGCCTAATATCATCGCATCAGAGACGTTAGAGACAAAAAACTCATCAAAGCAAATAACTACTGCTTCGTTATGGATAATATCAGCAACCTTTTCTAGCGGATCGCTTTGACCTTGTAGTTGGTTGAGCTCTTTGTGCACTCGCTGCATAAAGTGATGAAAATGCTGACGCATCTTACGCTCTATAGTCAGCGAATCATAAAACATATCCATCATCCAGGTCTTGCCGCGGCCAACGCCGCCCCACATATACAAGCCCTTTGGCGCGGTAGGTTTAGATTTAAAAAATCCAAAAATGCCTTTTTTTTCTTCGACCGTATTATTAAGCTTATGATAAAGATCATCAAGATAGCTCATGGCTATATACTGTTGTTCATCTCGGGTAAAGTCTTCAGAGCTGATGGCTTGCTCGTAGCGCTGTAATGGAGATAATCTCATAATACGACTCATATTTAACAAAATAAAAAAAGTGTTTTGGCCGTCTACTCTTATTCGCTTATGTCTTTTGCACTGAGACAATAAGAATAGATTCATCAGAATAAATGGTGTCAAAGCAGTGGCGCTTGCTATACCAGCTTTATTCTCTAGGCCAACACGGCTCGATGTTTACGACTATAATGCAGCTTATGTAAAGCGATAATTATTGTTTTAGCTATACGGATACTATAACGTGCTCTAATGCTACTATGCTATAGCTATTCTATGATAACTACTATGTAGCACTTTTACTCTATAACTTGTACTCTATAAATAAAATCTGCACTTTTAGGCTCTCAGTTAGCTATCAGAAGCGAAACTGTGCTGCTCTAATAGCTTTTTTAACTCCGTTAAACGCCCATGGAAAAAATGCCCCGCACCTTCGACTACGCTGACCTCAATCCCTAAACGCTCAGCAAAAGCTTGCATATTGTCAGGTGAGATGACCTCATCGGCATCTCCATAGATCTCAAACGTCTTCTCAATCGGCAAAGCAATATGCTCGCTATCGTTTTTTTCGATTGAAGGCGAGATGAGCGCGACATTGGCAATCTCAAAGTCGCTCAATCCCCAAACATGCGGCGACACTAAGACTTGCTCAGCGGTACGAGCCGTCACATAGCCGCCAAAAGAGAAGCCGCCTAGCCACAGTTTGCGAGCATCGCTCTGCCCGGCAATCCATTGTAACACGGTCATAGCATCGACCACCTCACCTTCCGCGTAGTCATGCTCTCCTGTCGACTGCCCTACCCCGCGAAAGTTAAAACGTACCACGTGCATACCGTTGTCGCGGGCAAAACGGTACATAGTCGTGACCACTTTATTATTCATCGTGCCCTCAAATAACGGGTTCGGATGACACAGTAGCGCCACAGTATCGGTATTAGGATCACAAGGATTGTCTTGTTGCCAAAGCGCATCAACTTCTAACACGCCAGCAGGAGCAGGAATTAAAGGCATAATAATAACGACCGATTAAAAGAGTGAGGTCAATTATGCTAGAAATCTGCTATATTTCAAGTGATTTGCTGTTTTAGTCTTATTAAAAGCAAACAGTCTCGTTAAAAATTTAAAAAAGCGCAACACTACAAACACGACATCTATAGACGTGACGTAAAGAGTAGTAGTAAGCTAATCTTGTAAAGATGACTAAGCATCCTAAGCAACCTAAGCAACCTAGTCATTTCATCTTGCTAATCTTGACTCAGTTGTAGTAAAGGAGCATTTTATGAACAACCTTTATAATCAATTCAATGATCAGTCCAACAATCTCGGCTCTACTAGAAAAACGGCGCTTCTAGCGTCAACGATGATCGTAGCACTAGCGCTGAGCGCTTGTCAGAGTACGCCTTCCTCCCCTGTTATTCAGCGTACTGACTCCACTTATGAAACCACAGGCCTTGGCGCAACCAAGATACAAGCTCAGCAAAATGCCATTGCTACTGCTGATAAAACGTGTCACGGTAAAAAAGTCATCGTCGTCAAAGACACCGTTAGATATAATGGGATTTTGAATGAGCGTACTGGACGCATGGTCGGGCAAGCTGGCGCGATGGTAGGTGCTATACTAGGGACTGGCTCGCCTGAGCTATCACGCGACGATGATTATGAATATATGATTAGTTTTCGCTGTCAGTAAAGACGCAGGCCTAACGAGCATTTGATCTTTTTTTGACATACCTAAGCCCTCTCTTGCAAGCTTGGATCTTTTGATCAACTTGGCTTCGCTTAGCGTTAGATTTTGAGGTAAAGTAGAAGGCTCTAATATCGTGGCAAAACCAGTTTGGCTGTTTGCTATTGTTTCAATTTAACATGGTTTAGCTTACCATTACCTCTTCATTTTTATTCCCTATTCGGTCTGATTTTATGCGCAAACCTAACCTTAATTCTGTTAAATCATCCAATGCTAAAACTTTAGCGCCTGCCAAAGATTTAGCGACTTTGGAAGCAGAATTGGCCGAGGTCGAGAGTAGTTTAGAAAACAATCTTGAAGATACCGTGCTACGACTTAGTGATTATTTAAGCGCGGTTGAGATGGTGGTTAAACAAACCTTTGCCCACCGAGTTTGGGTTAAAGCTGAAATTCGCAACCTCTCGAGCAAAGGCGGCCATTATTACTTTGAATTGGCCGAAAAGGACGATGACGGCAAAGTCGTTGCCAGCTGCCGAGGCAACCTTTGGCGCTTTAAAGCGGCGCGCGTACTCGCTAAGTTTGAACGCGCGACGGGTATGGCGCTCAGCCGTGATCTGACTGTCCTACTTAAAGTA
Organism: Psychrobacter sp. Ps3; assembly: GCF_022129275.1. Classification (NCBI taxonomy): domain Bacteria; kingdom Pseudomonadati; phylum Pseudomonadota; class Gammaproteobacteria; order Moraxellales; family Moraxellaceae; genus Psychrobacter; species Psychrobacter sp. Ps3. Next base: position 65,911 of record NZ_JADQAL010000004.1, on the reverse strand, counting down.
TCAGCGAACTTTCATCCTCAGTATGGCTTTTCCTTGACGATTGAAGATATTGATCCGAGCTATACCCTAGGAGATTTGGCACGGCAATACGCGCAGATGGTCGATCGCTTGAGCGGTGAAGGCCTGATGCACCTCAATCAGCAGCTAGAGTCCCCTTTTGATATAGAGCACGTGATTGTCATTGCCCCAGAAAAAGCCGCCGGATTAGGCGATTTTCAAGCGGACGCCGATCGTCTTGCTAATACGGGCGCTTGTCAATTTCATTATCATCACGCTACCTTTCAGGGCAATCATGCGCCCGCCGAGATTCGTCAAGCGATCGTCAGTGCTCAGCAGCGCTTTTTTGATAGTTATCAGCGTCTGCCTGATCTACTGGTGATCATTCGCGGCGGCGGCGCGGTTGGCGACTTAGCTTACCTCAATGACTACGAACTTGCCGCCTTGGTCGCTGAGCAGCCAGTGCCAGTTTGGGTCGGTATCGGCCATGAGCGCGACAAAGTCATCCTTGATGAAGTAGCGCATAGCAGCTTTGATACGCCATCTAAAGTGATAGCGGCGATTATCGCTCACTTAGCTCGCCTAATAGCGCAAGCTTTGAACTATCAAGCACAAATCAAGCAAGCAGCGCAGCGGCAGCTCAAAGTCGCTCAGCAGCAAAGTATCAGACAACTCAGCCAACTGCAATCACAAACTATCGGACAACTCACCGCGCTAAAAAAAGACAGCAACTACGCTTGGCAAAGTATTCAGCAAAGCGCGCAGCGACAAGTCAAACAAGCGGCTAGAGTGACTAGCGACTGGCAAGCTCAAATCAAGCAAGGCGCGTATCAGCAAATAACAGCGGCTAGTATTGCCGCAAAAAATCACCAAAAAATAATAATGCATAGTAGCGAGCAGCAGCTAGCGCAAGCTCAGCGCGATAGTGAACATCTACGTGATATCGTCCTACTGCATCGGCCTACGCGAGTGCTAAAACAAGGCTATAGCATGCTAATGGACAATAAAGGTCAGCAGGTATTGACTAGTAGCAGCCAGCTTTATGCTGATCAAACCATCAACATTATGCTAAAAGATGGGCAAGCGACCGCGCAGATCTTAAATGTCAAAAGCTTAGAAGCTAATAGCCCCACTCATGACAATCATAATGTTCTGTAATTGCTTTAATTCAAAAACAATGATGTTTTTTGTAGGCTGGCGCTTTAGCCCAGCATTTTGCTTTTGCAAGATACAGAAGCTGGGCTAAAGCGCTAGCCTACGATGTATCTTTTTATTAAATTTAAAGTTTTTAATCTTTAAGTTTTTATGAATTAAGCTATGTAGGGCGCGCGAGGCGCACCATTAAATATGTTAAACCTGCAAGAATATTCGTAAATTAAACTTTAAAAACAACTCTTAAAGTCATATCAACAAAGGAAACCCTATGGCCACTTCGACTCGTAGACGTAAAAAAGCCGCCCCAAAAACCTTTAAGGCGGCCTATGATATTCTAAAAACTAATGCTGCAGAATTACAACAGCAAGACGAGCCAGATATCGACAACCTAATGACGACGGTTGAAGAGTCTATCGCCGCTTATCGCGTCTGCGAAGAGCGTATCAATGCCGTGCAGCAAGCGTTAGATGCTGCTTTTGCTGAGGAAGTCGTCGTCACTGATGAAGATGACTGATTAGACTTATCCACTCCTCTTTGACATTACAACATAAGAATTTGCTGGGTTAAAAACCCAGCCTACATAAATAATATAAAGCTAAACTATTACGCTACTCCGGGTCATCAACCTCAAACACTTGCCGTAAATACGCCAGATACGTGTCATTGTTGATCATGGTTTTGCCAGGGCTATCTGATATTTTCGCTACCGGCTGACCATTACACTCTACTAGTTTGAGTACAATATTGAGCTGCGTCAGACCCATGTCATTAGTGAGATTCGTGCCAATACCAAAGCTGGTTTTGATCCGATCCTTAAAGTACTGATGCAGCTCCCAGGCTTTTTCTAGGTTTAAGCCATCACTGAAGGTAATAATCTTGGTTTTTGGATCTATTTTTAGTTTTTTATAATGAGCGATGGCTTTATCACCCCAAATATAAGGATCGCCGCTATCGTGACGCAGGCCATCGAAGAGCTTGGCAAAGTACAAGTCAAAATCGCGTAAGAACGCATCCATGCCTACCACATCAGTCAAAGCGATACCCAAATCGCCACGATATTCATGCACCCAAGCTTCTAATGCCGCCTTTTGCGAGTTACGCAAACGCACGTCTAAGGCCTGAAACGCTTGCATAAACTCATGCGCCATCGTACCTATTGGCGTCATCTCCAGTGTCTTGGCTAACAGTACATTGGACGTGCCGCTGATAATATTGGGCTCAGCCTGATGCAAGGTCTTGACCACGTGCGCCTGCCAGCGTTTACTAAAGCGCCGGCGCGTACCAAAATCCGCAACGATAAAGGGCGGCGTATCACTCTCATTATTGACTTGCTGCTCGGCATACTGATGCAGCAAAGCCACTTTAGCATCTAAACGGCGCTGTCCCTCGGCGATCACTTGCGGATTGGACAACGCATTAAAATATAGCTCATTGACAATAGCCAGTACAAATACCTCAAAAAACATTGCTTGAATCATTGGCCCTTCGATATCGATGAATAAGCGCCCTTTGCTATCAGTACTGACGGTGATAAAACGACGCTTGAGCTGAAATAGCTCTAGATAATCGACAAAGTCTGAGCGCATAAAGCGTAAGGTTCGTAAGTACTCTAATTCGTCAGGCAAAAACCGCAGTTCACAAAGACTATCTAGCTGCTGCTCTAATGATTCTTTGATGGTCGCTAGCGGATAAGCAGCATCATTATTATTGCGGCAGCGAAAACGATACACCCCATGCGTCTGCGGAAACTGATGCAGCATTGCTTGTAGCATAGTGAACTTATAGAGATCATTGTCTAACAAAGAGGTGATAATTGGGGTATGAGTAACAGCCATACGGTAACCTTAGCGTGTGGATTTTATAATAAAGAGTTTTCTAGCAAACAATAGCAGTAAACAAAACAGGGCTTAAGTATAACGCCATTATCTAGCATTTGCTTATCTGCCGCTTAATAACCTCAAAACCGTTAGCATACAGTCATGACTGGAGCAACTTCATTAACGGCGCGTACCCTAATTGCGGCTTGACACTGATAGGGATAAAAAATGATCAAAATACAAACCAATCATTGAAAAGCTAGAGACGACTTGAAAAGGACTTTGGATAAGATATCGTAGATAAAACGAGTTTTGGTTGAATTTTTTTGCTTTGGTTTACTTTGGGTGGCTTATTTTAGCCTCATATTACGAGCATTAAGAGGCTAAAACAATGATCTAATGTTAATACGACTATCTAGGCATTAAGATTGTGTTAACCAGAGAAGAGGCTCACTTTAAAATATAGCGTGTAAAACCCGCCTTTAAGCAGGCAGGTTCTTTCGCGGTAACAATCTTTATTTATTATTGCTTTAGTGCTTCGCACTCATAAACTGCGCAACATAGTCATCGGCAGGATTGTCTCGCAGCTCATTTGGTGTGCCGGTTTGTACTAAGCGCCCGCCGTTTAAGATGCTAATGCGCTGCCCGACTTTGACCGCCTCATCGATATCATGAGTGATAAAGACGATGGTCTTATGCAGCCGAGCCTGTAGCTCTAATAGCTGATCTTGCAATTGACCACGGATGAGCGGATCGAGTGCGGAGAAGGCTTCATCCATCAGCAGTATCGGGTTATCTGTGGCTAAAGCGCGCGCCAGCCCTACCCGCTGCTGCATACCGCCCGATAATTCATCCGGGTAGCTGTGCTCCAGATTCGGCAAGCCGACCTCAGCTAACCAATGACGAGCAATCTCATGACGCTCGCTGACACTCATTTTGCGTACGCGCAGTCCGTAAGCGACGTTTTGTAGCACAGTCATATGCGGCATCAGACCAAAATGCTGAAACACCATGCTGACCGTATGCTGACGATACTGCTGCAAACCTTTATCATCCAGATCTAAGATATTTATGGCTGAATGGCTCGTATGTGTATCGGCAGCCGCGGGCTTACCAATGTTAGCAGCTCTATCATTTCGCATGTCGGTATTGACCCAAATCTTACCAGTAGTCGGATCGATCAAACGATTTAGATGGCGTATCAGCGTTGATTTACCTGAACCCGACAAACCCATAATACAGTGTAGCTCGCCGGCTTTTATCGCTAAGTTGACATCGTATAGCCCGACCGAATAACCGGTTTGTGCTTTCACACGCGTACTGTCCATTCCGTCAGCCAATAAGTCTAAGGCAGACTGTGCTTGCTTTGGGCTTGCATTATATATCTTACTGATATTTTCTAACTTAATATGATCCATCATGTTTCTCAATAGTTATTAATTATGCCCGTGTTTGCTATTTAGTCGTTGCTCATAAGGGCGAATAAAAAGGTCAGCTTAACCTATCGTTGGGCGGCGACCTTCTTCGATGGTCTTTTGCCGCGCGCGCTTACCTTGACCAAAAGCTTGGCTGATACGGTCAATAATAATCGCTACAATGACAATCGCCGTACCTGCCTGCAAACCTTGACCGATATTGAGCGTTTGAATAGATTGCAGCACATCTTCGCCCAGTCCTGGCGCGCCAATCATTGAAGCTAGTACTACCATCGCAAGCGACATCATTACCGCCTGATTAATCCCTGCCATAATACTCGGCAGCGCTTGCGGCAGTTTAATCCAGATCAGTAGCTGCCAGTGTGTACTACCAAATGAGCGGCCCGCTTCGATCATTTCATGATTGACCTGAGTAATACCTAACGTTGTCAAACGTATCAAAGGTGGCAGCGCATATATTATGGTGGCAAATAACGCCGGCACTTTACCGATACCAAACAGCATCAGCACTGGAATCAGATAAACGAAGCTTGGCATGGTCTGCATAACATCGAGAATGGGGGTCACGATTTTGCGTAATAAGGCACTCCCTGACATCGCAATCCCGATGGGAATACCGATGACGACCGTGATGAGCACCGAGACAATCAGTAGCGCCAAGGTATCAATCAAAGCGCCCCACAGCCCAAATGCGCCAATCAAAAACAGCCCTGCGCCGCAAGCGACAGCGAACCATATTTTGCGCACCCCAAACCAAGCCAATACCGTCACTAAAGCGATAATCAGCCAAGGGGGAATGACGGTTAACAAGCGCTCAATAGGCAATAATAAATAAGTCAAGGTTACGCTGCTAATACCACGAAACACCTCTCCGTAATCTCTTACTACCGTTGCTAGCGCCTTATTCAGCGGGGTCTCAAGCGACCATTCTGGGAAGCTTGACGATAGCCCTAGTAAATTACCTGTTGCCGTTTCATCATTTAGCGGCGAGTCAATACGAGTATCCCCAGCAGTCGTACCTGTCAAACGAATATCTAGATCAGTCGCCAATGCCGTGGCAGCCTCTGCAGAGAGCCAGTTTTGCCAAATGTCAGGGTTTTGTTGCAAAAACAGCAGGGCCTGCTCATCACCGCTACGCTTATTCTCGCTCATCTCCAATATCGCGCCATTGAGCTGGTCTGGAGTGAACTGTACTTTTTTGAAGGCTTGGCTGAGCTCTGGATTGCTATCGAGAAATGGCGTCGATACCGCAATCGCTAAAGGTGACACAGGAAACCCAGTCACACAGTCGGAGGTACCATTGGCTAATAATAGATCATCCCAGCAGCTCTTATCATGTTCAGGGAACTTGAGCGCTGCAAAGTCGTATTTCGCCATCAGTCCTGTCGGCTGCCAATAATAAAACAACAACGGCTTACGCTGCTCAAAGGCGGAGGAGATCTCAGCGTCGAGCGCCGCTCCTGTTCCGGGGCTTGTGATATTAAAGATACGATCTAAGCCGGTGTTTTTGAGTAGACGCACATTGAATATCTCACAAGTCCAGCCTGCAGGACAGTTCATAAAACGAGCTTCATCAGGGCTTTCAGGATCAGTAAATAGCTCAGCGTACTCTGGCAAGTCTTGATAATGACGTAGACCAGGATTATCGTCCATTACGTATTGCGGCACATACCAGCCTTGCGTCGCACCGCCTTTTAGCGTATCGCCAATGATCGTCACTTTATCGTCTTCAATAGCTTGCTCTAAGATGGGTGAGCGTCCTATCCACTGCTCGCCGATGACTTGTATGTCATCTTGCAATAGCGCGTTCTCAAGCGCTGGCCCCGCTCCTGGTACTTCTTCAACGACGCAGCCGTAGCCGCTCTCAGTAATGTACTTGAGGACGCCTGTAGTGAACTGCCCGCTCTCCCAAGTAAGCGCGCCAAAATTAATGGGGGTCTCACAAGACGATGTGGAAGCTGCAGCCGAGGCAGATAAAGGCAGTAATAGTGAGCTTAATAGGAGTAAGCTAAAAACAATCCATTGGCGCATAATAAATCCTATATATGGTTTTAGCGATGACTACTTATGGTCAAAGCGAGCTTTTATGACTATTGGTCTTTATAAATATTAGCTTGTATAGCCTTTCGCTGGTAGCCATGATACGGTAATCGCAGCGCCATAAAAGATGGGTATGAAATATGAGTAATGAATAGTATGTAGAACCTTTGCAGGTTTTGACAGTATTTTTTCAAAAAAATAGCGCTTATCAAAATAAACGCTATTTTATTATTCTATTCATTTAAAAAGAGCTATTTCAGCATTAAGCCCATTGCTCTTTTAAAGAAACCACCATAAGGCGGCAATAGTAAATTCATACCATTTAATTTATTTTGTACAAAAATAGGCTTCATATGGCTCAAGCGCTCAAATCCCGCTTGGCCATGGTAAGCACCCGTACCTGAATGACCAACACCGCCAAACGGTAAATCATGCTGCACGACGTGCAATATTACTTCATTGATACATAGGCCGCCTGATACGGTATGTGAACGCACTTGCTCAATCTCATTTTGATCATCGCCAAAGACATACAATGCAAGAGGACGCGGACGCGCATTGACATAATCGATAGCGTCTTCTAGCGTGTCATAGTGCACTAGCGGCAGCACAGGAGCAAAGATCTCATTTTGCATCACTTCACTATCATCGTTAGGCTCGCTGACGATAATCGGCGGCATCAAGCGCGTGTCGATATTAGGCTCGGCATCGGTTAGTAGATGCACATCCTCACCGGGCAGCTGATCGAGATATCCTTTCACCCGTTTGAACTGTTGATTATTAATGATCCGTGAATAGTCTGGATTGTCGGCAATATTAGGATAGTGCTTATCCATCCACTCTTTGGCTAAGCGGATAAACTCCTCATGATCTTTACGCTGTACTAGCACATAATCAGGTGCGATACAGGTTTGACCCGCATTGAGAGTTTTGCCCATCATCACGCGGTTAACCGCTGACTCAAGATTAGCACCATTTAGCACAATAACCGGCGACTTACCGCCAAGCTCAAGCGTCACTGGCGTCAAATTAGGCGCAGCAGCTGCCATGACTTTTTTGCCGACAGCAGTTGAGCCAGTGTAGAGCAAATGGTCAAAGGGCAGCTTGCTGAACTCTTGAGCAATATCAACCTCCCCTAACACTACGCAGACCATATCTTGCGAAAAATAGCGCGCCACGGCCTCTGCAAACGCTTGCGCAAATTTAGGCGCCGCTTCACTCATTTTTACCATGACGCGATTACCTGCCGTGAGCGCATCTATTATCGGCCCTACCGCCAAAAATAATGGGTAATTCCAAGGCACCATAATACCAACCACGCCTAGCGGCTGCGGCTGAATCTCATTATGAGCGGGCATATAAAGTGCTGAGATGGAAGCACGGCGCGGTTTCATCCATTTTTTGCCGTATTTTCTAGCGTGACTGATACCGGTAAAGCTTGGGAATAGCTCTGCAAATTGCGTCTCAGACTCACTACGATAGCCAAAATCGGCACTGATCGCTTGCGCTAAGCTATCCTGCCTTTCGCTTAGCATCAGCTCCAAGTTATCCAATTGCTCAGCGCGAGTTGCCCAATCATTGATAGGCTGATCGCGACTTAGCTTGTATAAGTGCGAAAACTGCGCGTGCATCTCATCAATGGTCGTTGCAATGCTCAGCGACTGACTCGTCTCGTTTGCCATATGATGACGAGTTTGCTCAATAATCTGATCATCGGCTTGATAGTTGTTTTGCTGTGTATCTGTCATTTGTCATCCTTGTCATAAAAGCTAGCGTCAAGACGCACTAGCGGGTTGCTCTCTAATGTAGCGTATTGACTGGCGAATGAAAAGCACGATTATCAGACTTATAGGTTCGCATCAGCTAATCATTTTGTTACCGGATATACATGAGCGCTAAAGTAGTACTATTTGACTTCCTCCCCTCGCTAAACCGAGGGGATTCCTACAGCTAGACGGTCAAGCCCGACCGCAAGGATGTTCTTAGCGGCATTAATATCTCTATCATGCACTGTGCCACACTCAGCACAAGTCCATCCTCTTATTCCAAGATCTGCTCTACCTTTCGGACTACTGCCACTTATTTTAAGGCAGTACGAGCAGGTCTGGGTAGTGTAACTCTCATTTACCATCTCAAAACGACAACCTGCATGCTTGCATTTGTATTCCAGTTGTCGTTTGATCTCAAACCATCCTGCATCGTATGTCGATTTAGCCAGTTTGGTTTTTTTAGTTGTAAATGAGCGTGATTTAACATCACCGACCACAATCAAAGCATTATCTTTAACAAGCTCGGTGGTAAATTTATGAATTAAGTCTAATCTTGTGTTTTTGATTTTGGCGTGGATTGCTTTAACACGTTGCTTATCTTTGGCACGTTGGGCAATGGCTAGCTTTTTAGCCCATTTTTGCGTTTGCTTAATAGTTAGCTTGTCACCGTTTGATGTGGTAGCAGACTCTTTTAAGCCTAAATCAATACCAACGCTGCCCATACCACTTGCTTGTTTAGGGTAGTCTTTAACGGTGATACACGCATACCAACGATTGCGGCTATCTTGTGCTATCTCTAAGGTGTTGATTTGATATAGGCTTAGGTTGTAACTATCGAATACATCAATGATGAGCTTTTGACCTTTAGAGAGCGATAGCTGAATTGTTGATTTAAGTGCTTTCTTTCCCGTTTGTTTGCTATATAGATACTTGATAGCAGTTTTTTTAAAAGGTATCCAACCTAGTGATTTACGCTTGGCATCAGGTCTATTAGTACGCCAGTTAAGTTTGGCCTTTTTAAATTGTTTACGTGATTTAGCGTGAGTCTCATTGATGGCTTGTAAGGTTTGACTGTGTAATCCTAAATACTCACCGCTACCTTTGGTATACTCACTTAAATCATAGGCACTAAAAAACTTACCGGTACGTTTTAAATGCTCAAAGCACAGCGCATTGACATAGTTCCACACGAAGTTTACTGAACCGCTTAGCTGATTCAGCTCTTTTATGTGCTTGTCTTTGATGCGTAGTTTGAGGGTTTTCATACCTTTAGTATGGCGAGGTTAATTTCAACTTACAACCCTTTAAACACTACTCACGACAGTACATGTCGCCTTATATCCACTCCCTGAAGTGGGTGGTTTTATGGCGATAGGTGATAAAAGCACTTAATTTACCGCTATATCTATATTCATTAGATAAAAAAAACTGCTACACTTAATGATTATTTTTAGCCTTTATTATGAGGATATACCTCACTCTACACCTTCTAAAATAGCGAGACTTATGCAGCCTCTTAGTGATACTCTGATTAGTCGCACCTTTGCTGATGCTGATTATGTGGCAACTAGCGATGCAATGCGCGCAAGCATACTCAAGCGCATCGAAGTGAAACAACAGCAAGGGCTGCGGACCCCCGATGAGCTATGGATTGTCGATCACAACGATGTCTATACTTTAGGTCAAGCCAGCAAACCCGAGCACATATTGCAGCAAACAGATACCCCTATCATTCAAACCGATCGCGGCGGACAAGTGACTTGGCATGGACATGGCCAGTTAGTGATCTATTGGCTGTTCGACTTAGACAGCTTAGGCTGGAGCGTACGCAATTTAGTTTCTCACGCAGAGCAAGCCTTAGAAGACGTGATCAATGATTGCCTCAAGAGTCACTGCTCCAGTGAGAGCGCAGCATCAGACTTTAAGGCCAAAGCGCGGCGTGATGCCCCAGGCGTCTACATCTACTCAGGAGTTACCGATGAAGCTAATACTGAAGCTCAGACAACTGATAATATTATGCTCGGTAAAATCGCCTCATTAGGATTCAAAATAAAGCACGGTTTTAGCTATCATGGTTTAGCGCTCAATATCAACTGCGACTTATCAGCTTTTAACGCCATTAACCCTTGCGGTTACGCGGGCATGCAAATGCTGCGCTTGGCAGATTTTGTCTCTATTGATAATAACGACGTGGATAATCACAAAATGAATAATAACGAAGCGACGCTCAGTTACAAGCGAGTCAGCCAGATGCTTATTGATAATATTGCACAGCGCCACGCCGGCGATATTGCTCTGCGTCCTGTACCGCCAAAGTCTTAGACTGCATAATATCGTGCCAGTATAGACTTAAGGCAAACAAGAAAAATAAATACAAACTTGTTATACTCGCACTCGGCAGCCATTAAGCACTGCGAGATTTGTGGTTTAATGGCGCGGTATAAACACAGATATTCTTTTTTAATATTCAATAATAGCAACAGTTGGAGACCCTTTATGGCAGATTTTAATCAGATTTTGGACGCCGGTGATGTTGATGGCGGCGTTATCAATGTAGTCGTTGAGATACCTACTGGTAGCAGCCACAAAATCGAATGGAACCGTGAGCTTGCTGTATTCGAGCTTGATCGTATTGATCCGCAAATCTTTGCTAAGCCTTGTAACTATGGCTTTATCCCGCAAACCCTTGACGAAGATGGCGATGAGCTTGATGCGCTAATCATCACTGAGCAGCCACTGCCAACAGGTATCTTTTTGAAAGCTAAAGTTATCGGCGTTATGAAGTTCGTTGATGATGGTGAAGTCGATGACAAGATCGTTGTCGTGCCTGCTGATGATCGTGATACGGGCAACGCTTATAACAGCTTAGAAGACTTACCTAAGCAGCTGATCAACCAGCTAAACTTCCACTTTAGTCACTATAAAGACCTCAAAAAAGCCGGTACTACGGTCGTTGAGTCTTGGGGCGACGTCGCGGAAGCCAAAGAGGTGATCAAAGAGTCTATCCAGCGCTGGAAAGACCTATAAGTGAATACTTGCGTTTTATGATGCCGCTCTTCATTTAACAGTCATTATGTTGCTTAAAAAGAGCGAGCTTTTATTTGCTGCAATCCGAATGGGTTGCAGCATTTTTTTTGAAGATTTGGGTAACGTTTTGCTTGTCCCTTAGCGCTTTTAGAGTTGCTATAATAAACCCTATCTGACCAAATATTACTATCAAAAAAGGCTCCTTATGTTTAATCCAGACGCCAGCTCTCAAGCCATCCGTAAAAAACTGCCAAAGTCGGTCGCCATAATGATCGAAAAAGGTAATCTTGTCATGGCCATCAAGACGTTAGCCGCTGACGAGGGTATCAGTATGGACGCCGCTAAAGCGCGTATCGATGAATATGAAGCCGCCCTCAAAACCAAACAACACCAACAACTCACTTCTATCGCCAGTAAGCAAGGCATTCCAAATAGTGCTATTAGCTCAGATAGAGAGGTCGCTAATGAAGATACTGCGCCTCTACAAAAACAACGGGTGAAATCTACGCCTCCTGAAGCAGGGTTTAAGAGCTTGCAGCGCGGTGTCGATAGTAAGCTCGATGATATCGGCTATAAAAAACCCCTACTGCCCTATTGGGCTAAACGCCTATTAATTATCGCTGTCGTGATGCTAGGGTTGTTTTGGATATTGTGGCGTATTTTTGGCTAGATGACAGTTTCGTGAGTCTGTTATAGGTGGTTGTTTAATAGTGGTCTGTTTTAAGTGGTCTTTAAATAGGTTTACAGGGTGAAATGACTGGTTCGGTTGGGGTATAGCTTTTGAAACCATTTTTCTTTATATTGTCACTTAGACAGCCTACTTTTTGAACCACCACCCGGATATAAATGTAGCTATGAATAAAACAACTTTTAAAATATCGAAGATGGACTGCCCTTCGGAGGAAAACCTAATCCGAATGAAATTAGAGGGCCACTCGAATATTGAACATCTTGAGTTCGACATTCCTAACCGTCAATTAACTGTGTTTCATCATGACAATATAGAAGGGATAGAGACTGCTATTCATGACCTAAAATTAGGAGACACCCTACTCTCGACCGAAACCATTGACCCCTCTGATCCCAACAATAATTTTAAAATTGATGCTGACTCTAGTCACAAAAAAGATGCTGAGCAAAGAAAGCTACTATGGATAGTGCTGGTCATTAACTTTGCTTTCTTTATTATTGAAATGAGCACGGGACTGATTTCTCGTTCGATGGGGTTGGTCGCCGACAGCTTAGATATGTTAGCAGATAGCTTCGTGTACGGAATTAGCTTATTTGCGGTCGGTGGAACGGTCATTAAGAAAAAACGGATTGCTAGAATTGCCGGATATTTTCAAATTACGCTAGCGATTCTTGGTTTTTTAGAAGTACTAAGACGTTTCTTTGGCAATGAGCAGTTACCTGACTTTTCTACCATGATAGTCATATCGATTCTTGCGCTAATTGCAAACTCGATTTGCCTCTATTTACTACAAAAATCGAAAAGCAAAGAAGAAGAAGCCCATATGCAAGCCAGTATGATTTTCACTTCAAACGATGTGATTATCAATTTAGGGGTAATTGTTGCAGGGATTTTGGTTAATTGGTTACACTCTAGTACGCCTGATTTGATTATTGGTAGCATCGTATTTGCTTTAGTTATTCAGGGCGCCTTTAGAATATTGAAGTTGAGTAAGTAGCCAAGCCTAATAACTGAAGCAAATAGCTCAAGTAAGTAGCTTAATTAAACCGCTAAGTGTAAAGTAACTGGGTTTGAAGCAAATAAACATCATAAGGATATGAGACCTCAAGCAATGATTGAACAAACTTTAAATCTAGTCACCACCAAAGACCATCAGCAAGTTGCCGTTTGGCGAATAATAGATGATGAAGTCTTTGATAAGAATCTGGTGGTGGTCAACTAATTTAGGACACTAATAAAATTCAAACCTACATCGCCATTACTTATAACCCTGAGTCGAGAACGGATAATAATTATAAGCGTTGGGGCAACTTTTATGACCGCCAAGATCTGTTAGTAGGTGACGAGTTGTGTCAGGTGGTTAATTTTCAGAGACCTTCCTAAATTTTGTGTAAGTATTTAATCTAAACGTCAGTTACACAGAATCTGGGATGGTCTCTTCAAGTCCTCACTAGCGCACCGATCATAGATAGAATATCTATGGTAAGTACATCATGAAGTACACTGTGGCTATCTAAGCAAGTTGAAACCTTAATACCATTAGCTCACAGCCAAAGATTCAAGTCCTCACTAGGGAACCGCACCAGTGAAATTGGTTTGTCATAGGCATACGTTGGATACCGCTTAGACTTATCTTCTATGTGGGCGCAATTTCTATTGCACCGGCAACGGCACAACCCTGATATGTTCTACCTGCATAGCTTAATGTGGCAATAAATTCATTTTGATAGCCATTGTCATCAATACAGATATTTTTTCGTATATTCAAAATAATAGGTTGTCCGTTTATTGTGCTCTCGTATTCGAAGCCGTTAGTATTAGCGGAGCCCACTACCACAACTGTTGTGGGCTTTAAGAAATCTGCTTCTACACTTAATCTATTTCCTTTAACCACTGTCCGCCAACTTTTTCCTTTATTGCCAAAAGCGGTAAATGCCGCTGATGCTACCGGCATTTTCATTGTAGATTGCTGACTAAGATCCGTGGTTTCGGCTCGATGGTTATTACACGCCACTAGAGCTAAACTGCCCGTTAAGCATATTGTCGTTAGAAGCAAAGAACGCATGATTTTCCCTTTGAATATAATAAGAGAACACTGCTATCTAGCAGTATTCTCTTGGTTTACGTGATGAAATCCAGATTTTGGCTAGCGCATTGGTTCACACTATTCATTACAGGTATGCCCATTAGTACCTTACCGATACACTCTTAGTTGATAACAGTTGTTCTGTCTCTTGCCTTTAATTGTAAGTTTTGGAGTTTATAAAAGTTTAGGGGCTGTCCTAGATAAGCAAAATTATTTAGGATAGCCCCTTATTAATTATTTAAGTCATTCGAATGACTGTTTTTTTAAATTGAGCACAGACCCTAATAGGTATCAAAAGATATCATGTAAAAATGGGCAACGTTGTTTTATTAACCACTTTTCTCACTGATAAGTGGGTATGTATGTCTTTAACGCTAGTCAGCTTATGCAACTTACGTGTAAACTCTTCATAACCGTTGAGGTCTGCGCTGACTACTTCCAATAAGTAATCATAAGGGCCCGAGACCACATGGCCATTAATGACTTCGTCCATCTCAGATAACGCATTTTCAAAAGCGATAATTGACGCTTCTTGATGATTATTGAGACTAACTTCCACAAAAAAGCTCATCTTAATACCAGCTTTCACTCTACTGACGTTCGCTTGGTAACCCTCTATATAGGATTCATCTTCTAAACGTTTCAGGCGCCTAGCACAAGGTGAGGGTGACAGACCAATGCGCTCAGCTAATTCAGCTGTCGATAAGCGTCCTTCTTTCTGAAGCACTTCCAAAATATGACGGTCGATTTTATCCATGTATTGCCTTTCTGGTTTTTTAAGCCAATAATTCTACATTAATTGGCATTATCCACTAAATAAGTATAGATTTGCAATAAAAGAATAAAGATAAAAGCGCGATATTTGATTGATAATTAGGCTTTGTATATAAGCTTAAGATATCGACATGAATACAATCTTTCAATCATCTCCGCGCAAAAACACCTCATTTGCAATGTCTCCGCTAGCGAAAGGCTATGTGGCTATGATTGCCGTGCTACTTATTTGGTCAGGTTTTGCATTGACTGTCCGAGCTATTGGTGGGTCATCGCTAAGTATTGCTGATGTCATGCTCATTCGATTTAGCGTGCCATTACTTTTATTGACACCTTGGGCATACTCCAGTTTAAGGGAGATCAAAAATATCAAATGGTTTGATGTCTTATTTATATTATGTGGCGGCGTGCCCTTTCTTTTACTAGCTTCCTTTGGCGCAAGAACTGCTCCTGCTGCTTACGTTGGTACTATTTTGACAGGGACGCCAGTATTCTTTGCCGCCCTCTTATCTTTTATTTTTTATCGTCAAAAGATATCGTTAAAAAAGTTTTTGGCATTCATTCTGATTCTGTTTGGTGTAACCGCTATGGTTATAGGAAATGCAGGGTCTTCGCCTGAAAGTTTGCTACATGGCGTGGCCTTCTTATTGCTTGCAAGCTTGGTTTGGGCAGGTTATACCTTGGGTCTTAAAAATACAAAGTTAAGTCCAATAGCGGTGGCTATCGTACTTTCTTACACATCATTTTTTATAGTATTAGTGATGGTTCTTGTTGGCATTCTAAAGACAAACCTAGGAGTCGTTTCTTTTGACGACGCGCTACCTTTTATTTTGGTACAAGGCGTTGGTGTTGGGGTGGTCTCAACCATTGGGTTTTCTTATGCAGTCAACAAGCTGGGCTCTATTCGCACCTTGCTACTTGGTTCCTTGTCTCCTGGACTGACCGCCTTACTTGCAGCGTTAATACTTCATGAGCCTTTAACAATAGTAGTGGTATGCGGCATAATGTTAAGCTCAATTGGCGTTATTTTATCTAATCGAGTGAAGTAAATGAAAACCAGTAAGCTTGCTAAAAAATCGTAGAGCTGATTTTAATGAGTAGAGATATTGATATCATTAGCTCCTAGACAAAGGTTCAAATCCTCACTAGGGAACCACTCGTTATTCCCTTAACAAAACTGACGACAAACTAAAAAGGACGCCGAAGCATCCTTTTTATTCATACCAAGTCAACTAAAATGCTATTTTAATGATGCTCGCCTGGCAGGATTCTAGCAAAGGCGCGCTGCGCTAAAGTAGGCTTAGTATCTGTCGTTTGCGCAGCCGATGAGCTTGGGAAGATACGATAGCCGATAGACTGAATGCCAACGTTGATGGCTGGCGCTAGCGAATAAGTTGCAGAGGCAAACTTACCCATGCCGCTGGCGATACTATTGGGTTTTTTCACGATAGCTTTGGCTACCATCATAGCCGCCTCATTAGGCATCAGTGCTGGCATGTAGCGATATAGTTTGGTCGGTGCAATCATCGGCGTGCGCACCAGCGGCATAAAGATATTGGTAATGGTAATGTTATCGCCTTTGACCTCAGCAGCTAAGCAGCGACTAAAAGCATCTAGAGCAGATTTTGAGGCGACATAAGCACCAAAACGTGGACTATTGGCTAGTACGCCAATCGAAGAGATATTGACGATTTGACCGGTTTTACACTCTATCATGCCGGGTAAGAAAGCCAAGATAATCTTAACTGCGCCAAAGTAGTTAATATCCATCGTGCGCTCAAAATCATGAAAGCGATTGACTGACTCGTGAACGGAGCGGCGGATGGAGCGGCCTGCATTATTGACGAGTACGTCGATACTGTCGAAGTCTTCTTGGATGAGCTGACTGGTCTTTTCGATATCGTCCATGTCGGTCAAGTCACAAGGATAGTAGCTGGCCTTACCGCCTAATACTTCGATGTTTTCTTTGACGACTTTTAGCTTCTCTTCAGTACGGGCAAGTAAGATAACGTGTGCACCGCACTCACTAAGTAAAAAAGCCGTACGCTCGCCGATACCACTTGAAGCACCGGTGATGATGATATTTTTACCTTTGACGACTTTGCTAATTTTTTTCTTTGAAGGGTTTGCCATAAAACATCCTTGTTATTTAATTATTGTATACGTGACTGGCTGTGTGTACAGCGTAACCTCGAGCAAAATATAGCCCCTACTCCTATAAAGACTACATAGTAAGACCTGCATCTTTGACTTTACTTGATTTGGAGAATATATACAATGGTCATCGAGACACTCTAAGCGTAAAAAGTGCTTTGAGAACGTTTTATCTAGTGACTTCATCTCAGCTTTGACGCTGCATACCCTTTGAGCAGAAAAATAAAGGCTTACTATCATTCGTGCGCTTGTAAGAACTCCTCCACTACTCGAAACTGTCCTGCTGTACTCTCCTCGCCATACATCGCTTGACGAAAGGCGTTAGAACTAGGAATACCTGTGGTGTACCAAGCGATATGTTTACGCGCGATACGGCATCCTGAATACTCACCATAAAAGTCATATAGCTCTTGCAAGTGCGCTAACACTATATCTTTGATCTCGCGGATAGTAGGCGCAGCTAATTGTTCACCGGTACGCAAGTAGTGCTCAATATCGCGAAACAGCCACGGCTGGCCTTGTGCGGCGCGGCCTATCATCACCGCATCACAGCCGGTCAGCTCATACACTTGTTGCGCTTTTTGCGCGCTATCGATATCGCCATTAGCAATCACTGGAATATTGATGCTGTCTTTGACTTCACGAATCAGCTCATAACGGGCATTACCTGTGTACATATCCTCGCGCGTACGCCCATGAATCGCAATCGCTGCGATACCAGCTTGCTCAGCACGGCGTGCCACTCGCAAGATATTTTCGCGTCCATTTTCATAGCCCAGTCGCGTCTTTAGCGTCACAGGCGCATCAACGGCATTTACCGCCGCATCGAGCAGACGCGCCACCAAATCTTCGTCTTGCAGCAAGGCTGAGCCTGCCAGCTTACGGCAAACTTTTTTGGCAGGACAGCCCATATTGATATCAATAATCTGCGCGCCATTGTCAATCTGATAACGCGCCGCTTCAGCTAATTTATCAGGCTCAGCGCCCGCTATCTGAGCTGATATTGGCGCAATCTCACCATCGAAATTGGCTCGGTATAAAGATTTTTTACGGGCATAGAGCGCAGTATCCGCGATAATCATCTCGCTCACCGCATGCCCGGCGCCAAAGGACTTACAAAGCCGACGAAAAGGATTGTCCGTGACCCCTGCCATCGGCGCGACCATCAGACGGTTTTCGATACTCAGACCACCGATATCAAGCGGCTGTAATAAGGGATGCTGAGCGGCAACTGGTGCTGAAGAATCAGCCATCGCAGAATTCGCAGAAGTATTTATAGACATAAAAAACGGCTTGATTTGCATAGAAAACAAGCCGTTATTCTAAGGCCTAATATCTGTATTGCAAGTGTTTAGCATGCATGACTAAACTATTTATCAAACACACTACCTTGCTCTAAGGTAATATTGTCATCATGCTCTTGCATACGCCACGGCAGGCTATTGGGCGATTCATGTAAGAACTTGAGGTACTTCTCAAAGTGATCAATGATGTCATTAATCACTGACTCCGATTGATAGCCATAGAGATCATAGGTCTGAGCGCCGCGGCGTAGATACACTTGCGCGCGGTACTGATGCTCTTGTGTCGCTTCTTCTGTGTTATCTACTGCTGTCTTGTCGTCTGCTGAGCCATCAGTG
The DNA here is from genome assembly GCF_022129275.1 of Psychrobacter sp. Ps3. NCBI lineage: Bacteria > Pseudomonadati > Pseudomonadota > Gammaproteobacteria > Moraxellales > Moraxellaceae > Psychrobacter > Psychrobacter sp. Ps3. The sequence goes on along the minus strand of NZ_JADQAL010000004.1, from coordinate 47,325 downwards.
TCTTCGGCATAGTAGTCGGGCAGCTCATGATTAGATAGGCGCACCTCATACCAAAACTCAACATCATCTCCGCGCTGCAGCTCTAGTACCGCGCGATTATTGATATCATCGTAATTGACTTCAGGTACCCAGCCTCTCTCGGCGAATTTTTCAGCGACCTTAGTCATCGACTCCATGACCGTACCCTGAATATAAGCGAGCACTTCCTCACGACTTGGCTGATCAGTAATATAGTCAATACGATCTCGCCAAGCCTCAAGCTTTAATAGATGCGGCGGCAGATGATTGTTGTCGGCTAAGCTTTCATTACGATGCCCCTCGATACGGAGCGCGCGCCACATACCAAACATCGCAATCAAGATAATCATAGTAAACGGCAAGGCACTGACGATAGCTGCCGTCTGCAATGCTTGAAGACCACCTGCCAGCAGCAGTACAGACGCCACAACCCCTAAGATAAGCACCCAAAACGTGCGCTGCCAAGCTGGCGTATCACTACGGCCACCCGCCGCTAGCGAGTCTATCACTAGTGAGCCTGAGTCTGACGAGGTAATAAAAAAAGTAATAATCAGCACGACTGCTAACCCCGACACTACTTGCGTCAATGGTAGGTTCTCTAACAGTTTAAACAGGGCAATCGCTTGGTTGTTCTGTACTTCCGTAATGAGCGACTCATAGCCTTGCACCATAATCATGTTTAAGGCGGTATCACCGAAGACGGCAAACCAAAAGAAAGTAAAAATAGTCGGCACTAACATGACGCCAGCGATAAACTCGCGAATCGTACGCCCGCGGCTAATCTTGGCGATAAATATCCCGACAAAAGGCGACCATGAAATCGTCCAAGCAAAGATAAATAGCGTCCAGCTGGTGATCCAATCGCCATGCTGATAGGCTTGCAAGCTAAAGGTACGCTCAACGATATTACCCAAATAACTGCCAGTATTCTCCATAAAGGCATTCAAAATAAAGACTGATGGACCGACGACGAATACAAACAACATGAGCGCCGTTGCTAGTATCATATTCAATATTGACAGCCTTTTTACACCCTTATCCATCCCTGCTAATACGGAAATCAGTGCCAGAGCCGTTATCAGTGTAATCGCAATGACCTGTACTGTAGTATTGACAGGGATGCTTGGCACCAAATAATTCAAACCGGTGTTAATCTGCGAGACTGAAATACCTAAACTTGTGGCAAGGCCAAATAGCGTGCCCAAAATAGCAAAAACATCGACCGCATGACCGATAGGTCCATATATCTTGTCGCCTATGATAGGATAAAGTGTCGAGCGCATGGACAAAGGCAACCCTTGACGAAAAGCAAAATAAGCCAAGGTCAGCGCCACTACCCCATTAATTGCCCAAATATGAAAGCCCCAGTGAAAATAAGCAATCTGCATGGCCTCTTTTGCCGCGGCAATCGTTTGTGGTTCTGACAGTGGCGGCGTAGCAAAATGCAGTACCGGCTCAGCCACCCCATAAAACAATAAGGCAATACCGTAGCCGGCTGAAAACAGCATCGCAAACCATTCTATAAAGTTATATTGCGCGTCGCCGTGATCCGGGCCAAGCTTGATATTGCCATAAGGAGAAAAAGCCAAAGCTACAATAAATATCAAGAACAGCGCCGTGGCGAGCATGTAAAACCAGCCGAAACTCTCTGTAGTAAAGACAAGCACTTGCTCAAATAGACCGCTTGCCAGTTGCGGATTCACCGAAGCCCCAATGACAAGCAGTATCATTACGATGGCTGTCGGTATAAAGACTGGCATCAAAATCGTAGAGCGCAGATTCTCATTTTTCATAGTATTATGACTCTTTTTTAGGCGCAAAAACGTTTACAAGCATAAATAAAGCTGAACCCAATGTAAAACATAGCTCGGCATTAATCCAAAAATATAGGTAAGTTTTAACAAACTTCTGAGTCATAAATAGCCAACCAAAAGGCTGTAAAAAGCAGACGGTAAAAAAAGGGCAACTATACAGCTGCCCTTATCGAGAAGTGAGCGATTTTCGATATGCCATATTGCAACGATGAAATGCTCGCCATCCTATTGAATGCATCAATTTGTTTAAGGTTATAACCTTTTCGTACTTATTGATTTAGTACTTCTCAGTACTTTAAACTATTGATTATCTATAGCTTCAGCCAGTTGTTTTGCAATAGTAGCAAGCTCATCGCTGTCAGCCTGTGTCACCGCATGACGACCTAACTCATGAATACTACTAGGTAGCAGATGTATATGATAATGAAAAACGGTTTGACCAGCTTGAGCGCCATTAAGCTGCATCTGTATCACCCCTTCGCGATCAAACACTTGACGCTGCGCTGCCATTACCTTTTGCGATGTGGCCAGTACGGCGGCGGCATACTCAGGCTGCAGGTCAGCTAAATCCACCGCTTTTTGTTTTGGAATAACCAGTACATGACCTTTGGCCTGTGGCATGATATCCATGAACGCTAGCGTTTTATCATCTTCATACACCTTATGATAAGGAATATCACCATTAAGCATTTTGGCGAAGATATTACTGTCATCGTAGCGGCTAGGTTGATTGTTTTGACTCATAGTCTATATCCTTAATAGTAATTTTTAGTTCTAAATATTTTGAAAACGTCGATCCAAATACAAAAGAAGTCTGCAATATAGTGAGCGAAATAGCAAGAGAGCATAAATAATGACTGACAGCTTTTTAGATAGAGTAAAGAGTTATAACCAATCTTTTGCCTTGTCACTCCACTAATTTATTAACGTTTTCTAGCTATCAATGTTATATTAAACCTCTACTCTGATAACACAACTGTTATGGATTTAACTGCCTTGCCGACTCAATCAGCGACGAATATGACTACTGATCAAAATACTCCCTTAAACTCCTCAAACATAGCGTCATCAGATAACATGACGTCTACTGCTAAGGCTGAAGATGGTACGTCACAAAAGCAAGCAAACGTCATTGACCCTAATGCGATTATTTTGGCACAAGCGCTCACGGATACTGCTATTAGCTGGCGCATTCATAACTGCAAAATCAGCGAAAAAACCGTTAGTCAGGAGTTGCCGCTGCAATTCTTATATCACTATGATAGCCTTGATGATTCTATTAAACAGGCCCATCCTTTGACGCCAAAGCTGCTAGCACAGTTTAATACTCTGATGAGTGCTAAAGAAGCGGCAGCAGCTTTGGGCATCAGCGCCGATTTGATAGCGACGCCTTGGCATGTCAAAGTCATCGGCTCGTTAGTAGTCTTTAGTGAAGCGCTGCAATTAGCAGTACGGCTACATTGGACCAATACAGCCAAGACGACTGAGCAAATTTATACCCAAAACAAAGCTGACGCGGTGATTGCTGCCTTTAAAGATTGGCAGTTTTTTGGCCGCGTTGATGTGCTCTACAAAAACGACAAACAAGCTTTAATCAGCATCGATGAGTATAGTATCGATAAAGATAGCAGTGTCGATGATTGGGTGCTGACGATTGCTGCGGGCAATGACTACCAACTGTTACCCGCTACCCACGCTCTAAGCATCCTCTCAAAACTTGAAGAGCACAAACCTAAGCTGCCTTGGTTTGAGGTGGCTATACTAGAACGCATTGAGTAGCGTTAGCCACTGATTATGTGCCGAGCGCTATCTGGCAGTCTGCTATTGATATCAATACAAATTATCACTGTTACATTCTAACGATGGCATCAAAAAACAAACGTACCCTTTATTAGATTAGTAAGGAATAACACATGGATTATCGCTCAAAAACCTCTACTGGTGGCCGCAATATGGCAGGCGCACGAGCGTTATGGCGCGCAACGGGGATGACGGATGGCGACTTTGGTAAGCCTATCATCGCTATTGCCAACTCTTTTACGCAGTTCGTACCCGGTCACGTGCATCTAAAAGATCTTGGCCAATTGGTCGCACGTGAGATCGAGCGCGCAGGCGGCGTGGCAAAAGAGTTCAATACTATCGCGGTGGATGACGGTATTGCGATGGGTCACAGCGGTATGCTCTACTCGTTGCCGAGCCGTGATTTGATCGCGGACTCTGTGGAGTATATGGTCAACGCTCACTGCGCTGATGCGTTGGTCTGTATCTCTAACTGTGACAAAATCACGCCCGGTATGCTGATGGCAGCGATGCGTCTCAATATTCCTGTAGTCTTCGTTTCAGGCGGCCCAATGGAAGCGGGTAAAGTCGTCGCTAGTAGCGTCGGCAAAAGCCATAATAATGAAGACTCGCAAGGTAGCGCTATTCGCAAATTAGATCTAGTCGACGCAATGATGGACGCCGCTGACGATACCATCAGCGATGAAGATGTACGAGAGATCGAAGTCTCTGCTTGTCCAACTTGTGGCTCGTGCTCAGGGATGTTCACCGCAAACTCCATGAACTGTCTGACCGAAGCGCTAGGTCTATCGCTGCCGGGTAATGGCTCACTGCTTGCCACACATGCGCTACGCCGTGAGCTATTCTTAGAAGCAGGTCGTACTATCGTCGATTTGGCGAAACGCCGTTATGAGCAAGATGATGATTCGGTACTACCGCGCTCTATCGCTAGCAAAGCGGCGTTTGAAAACGCTATGAGCCTCGATATCGCAATGGGCGGCTCAACCAACACTATCTTGCATCTGCTCGCTGCGGCAAATGAAGCAGAGATTGATTTTAAGATGGCTGATATCGATAGACTCAGCCGCCGTGTGCCTTGCCTATCAAAAGTCGCGCCTGCCACGCAAAAGTACCACATGGAAGATGTACACCGCGCAGGCGGTGTTATGGGACTACTAGCAGAGTTAGATAGAGCTGGCTTATTGAGCACAGAGGTGCCTACCATTCATAGCCCATCAATGCGCGCAGCTCTTGATAAATGGGATATCATGAATCCTGATAATACTGAAGCGCGGGCGCGTTATATAGCAGCTCCTGGCGGCGTACGTACGACAGAAGCGTTTTCGCAAGATAAAGAATGGCCCAACCTCGATGTCAACCGCGAGTCAGGCTGTATCCGCAGTGCTAAGCATGCTTACTCAGAAGATGGCGGCCTTGCTGTACTCTACGGCAATATCGCCGAGCGAGGCTGCGTGGTCAAAACCGCAGGCGTCGATGAGAGTATCTTAGTGTTCACCGGTCGCGCGCGTCTGTTTGAGTCGCAAGATGCGGCTGTCGAGGCGGTATTATCCGATGAGATCGTAGCAGGTGACGTGGTTATTATTCGTTATGAAGGGCCTAAAGGCGGTCCTGGCATGCAAGAGATGCTCTATCCAACCACTTATTTGAAGTCTAAAGGCTTAGGTAAAGAGTGCGCTTTACTCACCGATGGCCGCTTTTCTGGCGGTACGTCAGGATTATCTATCGGCCACGCCAGTCCAGAAGCCGCTGAGGGCGGCGCTATTGGCTTAGTGGTCGAGGGCGATACGATTCACATTGATATCCCCAACCGTACTATCAATATGGACGTGAGCGATGCGGATTTAGCAGCGCGCCGCGAAGAGATGGAAGCACGCGGCCGCGACGCATGGAAGCCCGTTGATCGCGCCCGTCACGTCTCCCCTGCTCTACGTGCTTATGCGGCGATGACGACGAGCGCTGATACTGGCGCGGTACGTGATGTCAGTCAAGTGGAGCGCTAATCGCTTACTTATAAATACGCTATCGCCTCAAAAGTCAGCCTAAGTGCTGGCTTTTTTGTTGTCTATATAAGCTGGCTTATTATCAGTAGCCGCTGTTTGCTCTACGCGCTATTACCAAAAACCAACGTATTTTCTAAAGTGATAACGTTTTTTTGCGGAAATGTTTAGCCTTTTTCTACATGATAAGTAACGATTCAGGCCATTTAGATACTGGCGAATACTAACTTATAGGCATACGCAACTTTTATGATCGAAAATTATAACTATATTCTGTTGATAGGCGGCGTCGCGTTTTTACTAGGGGCTATCTTTCCTATTATCTCCAAACGCGTCCCTATCTCGTTGCCTATGCTGCAAGTCGGCTTTGGGATGATCGTTGGCTATTTTTGGCTAACGTTATCTTTTTTGAACCCTTTAGACAATGGCCTCCTCATCGAAAAGGTGACTGAGATTGTGGTATTGGTGTCTTTAGTTGGCGCAGGTATCAAGATAGACACTGAGCTGGCTTGGGACTTATGGCGTCCTACGCTGCGCTTATTACTGGTCACTATGCCGATCTGTATTTTTGCTATGGCAGTACTCGGCTATTACACGTTTGGACTGACTATAGGCGCAGCGATATTATTGGGCGCAGTGCTCGCTCCAACGGACCCGGTGTTAGCGTCTAGTATTCAAGTAGGGCCACCAAATAGCGGCGGTGAGGATACCCCGCGCTTCACTTTGACTTCAGAAGCTGGTCTCAATGATGGTCTTGCTTTTCCCTTTGTTTATTTAGCGATTAATATTGCTGAGGCCTACAATGATGGTCAGCGCATTACTGGGGATCTGTTGTGGTCGTGGTTTACTTATGAGGTACTATGGAAGATATTAGCCGGCGTTGTCGTCGGCATCTTAGTGGGTAAACTCTTAGCAAAAGTTGTTTTTTCGAAGCCTTCTAATGAGACCAATATCTCGCAGGGCTACACTGTTATTGCGTTAACCTTGCTGTCTTATGGGGCAGCAGAATACGTGCATAGTTATGGTTTTATCGCGGTATTTATCGCCGCCTTTGCTTTTCGCCGCTCAGAACATGAACACTCATACCATCAAAAGCTACACGACTTTGCAGAGCAATCTGAGGGCCTGCTGATGTCAGTGATCTTAGTAGCTTTTGGTATGCTTATTGGTCAATGGCTACATTCTGACATTGAGCTGACGTGGTCGGTGTACCTTGTCAGCTTGGCCTTCTTATTTTTCATACGTCCCATCGGTGGCGTTATAGGACTCACTGGGCTGAATATGCATCATACCGAAAAGTATGCCATCTCTGCGCTTGGTATTCGCGGTATTGGTACACTGTACTATCTATCCTATGCGCTTAATAAAGATCTATTTAGCGAAGCTGATGCCACTAAGCTTTGGATAGTTTGCATCATTGTCATCTTGATCTCTATCTTCATTCATGGGCTAAGCGCGCCGTCACTATTGAATATGACACCAGATAAATCACGCCGGTAAAGACTGTGTGCTTAATCCTGCGTATCAATCATCTTTATCATTGCTTCGGTCAGCGCAAATTGACGAATATCATTTAGCATTGTGACATCGAAGTTATGAATAAAAGCAAAAGACAACTGCCGCGACGGCTCACACCAAGCCACTGAACCGTTATAACCCATATGACCAAACCCTTGCTCAGTGCTTGGAGTCACGCTATCATCGCTACTTTGACATATACTAAAGAGCTTATGATAACCCAAGCGCCAATTCATCGAAGCAGGCATCACTGCATCCATCCCTATCACTTGCGGCTGAGACATCTGTGCAAACGTCTCTGCATCTATCAAAGTTTTACCTTGCCATACGCCGCCATTAGCGAGCATCGCGTAAATAGTGGCGAGAGCTTGCGCTGAAGCGACGCCATTGGCTGCAGGTATAACCGCTTGCAGCGTTTGTGCGTCATAGTAATCGATAGGCTGCTTACTTGCTGGCACTAGTGCGGCGCGGTAATTGCTGGCATTAATAGCGCTATGATCGAAGTATAGACGGTTGATTTTCGTAGCGGTCAATGACGTAACGTGCTGTTTTTTATCAGCTGGTGATATAGACTTTTTCTCGTCAGCCAGTTGTTGCCAGCACTCATAGCTTGGCAGCTGCCTATAAGCCGCTAACGTCTGCTCCGACTCCGCTTTTAGTACTGGCTTATGGCGTCTTGTTGGCAGTGACCGATTTTCTGACGCAGTATTGATAAAGTCTTTCGCTAATTTAGCGACCTTATCGACTTGATCTGCAGGCACGCCAAAATAGCAGCTGCCCGCGATGCCTAAAGGCTCAGTCAGATACTTGCCTAGCGCGGCAGCTAGCGTCATATCAGTCGCTTTTTCTATCAAGCCGCCTAGTATCCATCCATATACCAGCGCGCTATAGGCACTAACAAACTGATCAGCAGCATCAATCTCATTGATCGGCATCGCCGCCACTTCTTCAAGCATTCTCGGCCAGTTTAATAAAGTCGCGTTATCCACATCGATAGCACTAATGGCGAACAAACTGGCTTGATGCGACATCAGCTTGCGTAACGTAATCTTTGCTTTCCCATTAGCCGCAAACTCAGGCCAATAGCTGGCAATATGCTCGTCATAAGCCAGCATACCCTCAGAGACCAAAACGTGCGCTAGCGTCGCCAGTACGCCTTTACCCGTAGAAAAGTTAAGCGCTAAAGTATCTGCTTGCCACTTATCATTGCTTTGTGCTTGGCCTATGCTAGCAGCAGCTACGCACTCGCCTGCCTGATAAACCACTACCGAGCCACCTGCTGGCGCGTCCTCTAGCTGCAAATCATTGAGTAAGCGTTGCAGTTTTTGTTGCAGCTCGTTATTGACACTCTTGCTCATCGTTATTTCTTCCTTAAAATTATGCTAATAAAAGTACTTAGTTATAAATAAACAGGCGACTTATATAATATAGGTCGCCTGTTTATTTATAACGTCTATGTGCCTGCTAGCAACCTGTTATCGCTTAACGCGGTACTAGTAGCCGATTATAAGTTTCTTGCTCAAGCTTCTCAGTTAGTCCATGGCTATGACCACGCTCCATAGCAGTATCCATCTTCCGGCCACGTAACCAGCCTGCACGTAGGGCAACAGCTGCGCCTACTCTGCTGCCGGAGCCGCAGTGCATGACGGTTTTTTTGCCGTGATGTTGGCGCAAAATATTATCAAAGGCTAAGATGTTGAGCTGCTTGAGATCAGCGGCATTAGCGATAGGCAAATGCTCGTAAGCCATGCCAGCTTGTTGAACGGCTTTGGCCTCATCGAAGGCCAGCTCTTCATTGGCTTGTAAGTTGATGACAAGCTCCACGCCTGCCTGCGCAAGAGCGCTCACTTTTTGTTCATCAAGCGCTCCGCACACGATAGTCTGCTCAGCAGGTCGAAAATAAGGCGACAGCGCCTCAGTGAGGACGACGCCGTTATCAGAGTCGTAGCGAGTATCTGCATCTTGTGATGGTGTCAATTGAGTTGTATTTTGGCTCATAATGATAAAAGAAGATAAGTAGTAAGTGAATAATTAAGAATGGCTGAGTTAGCTGTCTTGGCGCTAAACAGTTGTATGTTTAGTGCGGTAACCCCATAAAATACTGAGCGTATTTAGTGCCGAAATTAAAGCAATTTAACGCTGATAGCGAATATCTATCAGCGTTACTTACTCAAATGTGAGTTACTTCAATATAAATAAAACGGTGCTGTTTATTACTGCGAGTTTTCTATTAACTTGACGACGCCAGCTAAGTGCGGCTTGTCATTTTTGGCACTATATAGGCCAAAATTACAACGATCATCGCTACTTTCAAGTTGATCGACAGGTTCAGCGATGAGCTCTACTTCTGAAGGCAAGAAGATAGGCAACTTAAAAGACACCTCAGCGCTATAAGCATCCGGCAGATCATTCATCAGCGCTAAGCACTTTGCTTTTGACCACATGCCATGCGCGATAGCTTTTGGAAAGCCAAATGCTTTTGCCGATAAAGGATGCAGATGAATCAAATTAAAATCACCTGAGATAAAAGCATAACGGCGGCCGATATCCTCTGGCACCTCAAATACTTTATGCACCCCTTTTTCATTAACCATAGGCTTGACGGTCACTGGGCGCGGTTTACTTCTCTCAGTGCTATTGGCTTTAGGTTTTTTACCGCGAGCCAAATAAGTAGACGTACCCTCCCAAATGATGTCTTCTTGCGATTTTACCGTCGTCACAAAATCAAACTGCTGACCTTGCGCATGATCGCGCAGATTGGCAAAACTCACTGACAGGGTCACCGTCTCACGCTCACCAATAGGACGATGCTGAGTCACTACGTTATCAACGTGTACTAACCCTAGCATCGGAAATGGGAATGGCTCTTTGACCATCATATTCATCTGCAGGGTCTGTGATAGCACCGCAAAATAAGTAATCGGCACCTTGCCGTTGTCACTAAAGCCGCAAATTTTACGATAATCATCCAAGTTGCTTTGATCAATATGTAAATCGTCTACAGTATAAGTAGCTGATGGCAATGCATCTTTACTAACTTTAGTGTTATCACCGATTGGCAGTAAGCTTTTGATGATATTGGCATATGTGGTATGCGCTTTTGGCAGGGCATCATAATGGGTATCTGACATAAATCTATCCTAGGTAGGGCTTAGCAAACTTTTAATAAAACGAATGAGCTGACGGTTTAAGTCTTATAGCTATCTATTCCTGTGTTTTTATCATAAAAAAGCCACCCTCGGGCAGCTTTCTTAACAATTATTAGTATTTTTTTCGTAAGTATATGTGAGCTGACTTAAATTATCTTAATAAAATCAGTAGCTTGCATAAAATCTGTATATTAAGCACCTAACATGCTTTGACCACAGACGCGTACCGTATTACCGTTCAAGCCGCCAGAGGCAGGAGACGCCAGCCAAGCGATGGTTTCTGCCACATCGACAGGTAATCCGCCTTGGCTCATAGAGTTCATACGGCGACCTGCTTCACGAATAGCGAACGGGATAGCTTCTGTCATTTGTGTTTCAATAAAGCCTGGGGCAACCGCATTGATGGTCATGCCTTTGCCTTCATTAGCCAATTGTCTGGCAGTTGCATCGACTAAACCGATAACACCTGCTTTTGAAGTAGCATAGTTGGTCTGACCTAAGTTACCGGCGATACCTGAGATTGAAGAGACGCAGACGATACGCGCATCGTCTTTTAGCACTTGTTTTTCAAGTAAGTACTTATTGAGCTCAGCTACGCTATTTAGGTTGATATCGATAACCATATCCCATTTTTTCTCATCCATATTGGCAAGCGTCTTATCACGCGTCACACCAGCATTATGGATAATAGCGTCAAGGCCACCGCGCTTTTGCGCAGCATCAGCGATCTGCTCGCCTGCATCGGCGCTAGTGATATCTACAGTCAAGGTCGAGCCGCTGATTTCACTAGCGACATTTTGTAGGTCCGCTTGTTGCTGCGGCACATCTAAACAAATCACATGCGCGCCTTCGCGAGCTAATACCCGTGCGATAGCTTCGCCAATACCGCGACTTGCGCCAGTGACGAGCATCGTTTTGCCCGCAAGCGGCTGTGACCAATCGATATCGATGGTGTTACCTGCGCCAACACGGACAACTTGACCTGAAACATAAGCGGAGCGAGCTGAGGTAAAGAAGCGCAGCGCTGAATCTAGATTCTTCTCACTACCTTTAGCCACATAAATGAGCTGTGCGGTGATACCGCGTTTGAACTCTTTACCCACTGATTTCACAAAGCCCTCAAGCGAGCGCTGAGCAAGTGCGGTTTGCACATCGTCGATATCTTCAGGCGGGCGACCAATGATGATCACGCGGCCAGACTTTTCAACGCTACGCGCGACTTGATGAAAAAACTCATACACTTGCTTGAGCTGATCGGCGTTACTGATATTGCTTGCATCAAATAGTAAGACTTTAAACTTATCTTTGCTGCCTGTATTGGCTTTGGCTTCGATACCTGCCTCTATCAACGCATCTTTGGCGTCATCACGGCTATTGACATAAACCTCAGCATGCAAGTCAGATAAGATACGCGCAACTGAGTTACTGACACTCATGTCATCGCCTTCGGCACGGCCAACTAAGACGCTACCACGTACCAAACGTTGACCGCTCTCAAAACGATCTAGACTTACCGGCTGCGGCAACCCTAAGTTTTTGGCTACTTTTTTACCAATTGAAGATTGTACAAAATCACCATAACGGTCTGACATAAAATACTCCTGTATATAAAGATAAAAATAGAGTCTAAAAAACAATACCTATTATAAAGACTCACTTGGGCGATGATTATAAGTGTTTAGTAATTCCGGCTATACATCTTTTGGCCACAATAAGCCTACTATAGAGTTTAACCAATTTGTCATCGTTAACGTTAGCGCTTGTCGACCGTAACCCTATTTATTAATAACCATCTTAAACCGCTTGTAACTCGCCTTACCAAAGCGTCTAAAGCGTCTATAGTAACGAATTACCGGCCCCATCTGCAAACCAGATAAAAGTCAATAGACCGCCGCAAGCACAAACGTAGACAGCACAGTTACTCTATAATCATTTAAAAAAAACCCGCTTATGTTAAAATCTGATCGGTACTTACTATAAGTTATGATCTACACTGTCAATGATAACAATATATTATTGAATGAGCCACTCAGTATTCAGCCTAGTCGATACTGCTCAGTCTAATCTTTGCAGGTTACATTTTGCACTCTTGTTGCTTTACCCTGTAAATATTTGCTAAAGCCCTACAAGAAGGTTATTAAAACTATTGTGATTAGCAGCTATCATATTATGTATTGACTAATTTTATTGACGAATATTTTTATACCCTAACATTCACTACTACTTTAAGGATACTTTTATGAGTAACAAAAAAGACAGCCCTATTGTTGGAACGACAGTCGTCAAAGGTGACGATGATAGCGCCAAAAAATCGACGACTAGCAGCCAAAGTGCGGCACCATCTACAGACAACGACGCGCAGTATGACTCTATCGCTGACCTAAAGCAGCATACCGATATTCTTGATGCCGATGGCAATCGGGTTACCGAGCAAGCGAATAGCGCTGAAGCGGATAAAAAAGCAAAGATCACGGAAGACAGAGCGAGCGATAAAAAAGCGGCTAAAGAGGAAGAGCTGGCTACTCTTGGTGCAGCTCCTGAGTCTACCACCACTGACAAAGAAAAAACGGATAGCGCTGATAAAGCCAAAACAGACAGCACTGATAAGAATAGCTCTAGTAAAAACAGCGCTGACAAAAAACCAGCCAGCAAGCGCACAACTGCTAGCAAAAGCACTAATACCAGCACTAAGACAAGCACCTCGACTAAAAACAACACTAACGAGAAAGAAGCTATGACAGATAAAAAAGACGAAACAAAAGCCGCCAGCAAAAAACCTCGCACTACGCCTAAAAAGAAAAGCGCAGCGTCAAGCACAGGCCAGCAGCGCGTTGCAATCTTAGGGGGTAACCGTATTCCATTTGCACGCTCAAACGGTCCCTATGCCGATGCCAGTAATATTGACATGCTTACCGCAGCCTTAAATGGTCTAGTCGAGCGTTATAACTTACAAGACGAGCAAATAGGCGAAGTGGTTGCCGGCGCGGTTCTTAAGCTCAGCCGCGACTTAAACTTGACTCGTGAGGCGGCGCTGAACACTGCGCTAAACCCGCATACGCCAACTTATGATATCGCTCAAGCTTGTGGTACTGGTCTGCAAGCGACCTTTGCTTCAGCGAACAAAATCGCATTAGGTCTTATCGACTCAGCTATCACTGGCGGTGTTGATACCACATCTGATGCGCCTATCGCAGTCGGTGATGGCCTACGTAAGGTCATGATCAAACTAGGCGCGGCTAAGACGAACAAGCAGCGTCTAAAAGCGCTGATGGGTCTGAATCCAAAAGACATCATCGACTCTCCTCAAAACGGCGAGCCGCGTACTGGTCTATCTATGGGCGATCATCAAGCGATCACTGCTCTTGAATGGAACATCAGCCGCGAAGATCAAGACGAGCTGGCATTCAATAGCCACAAAAACTTGGCGCGTGCCTATGACGAAGGTTTCTTTGACGACTTGATCACTCCTTATAAAGGTCTGACTCGCGATAACAACCTACGCCCAGACACCACTTTAGAAAAACTCGCTAAGCTCAAGCCAGTATTTGGCAAGAAAAACGCCAACCCAACGATGACCGCTGCGAACTCAACGCCGCTCACCGACGGCGCATCATGTGTACTATTAGCCAACGATGAGTGGGCCAAAGAGCGCGGTCTAAAGCCATTGGCTTATATCGTCCATCAAGAGACCGCTGCGGTAGATTTCATCGGTAAGTCTGGCGAAACTGAAGGCTTACTCATGGCACCTGCCTACGCCGTACCACGTATGCTTGAGCGTGCAGGTCTCACCCTACAGGACTTTGACTTCTACGAGATTCATGAAGCTTTTGCCTCACAAGTACTATCAACGCTTGCCGCTTGGGAAGATGAGACTTTCTGCCAAGAGCGTTTAGGTCTTGATGCGCCACTAGGTTCCATCGATCGTAGCAAGCTTAACGTCAACGGTTCATCACTAGCAGCTGGTCATCCTTTTGCTGCAACTGGTGGTCGTATCTTAGCCACAGCGGCTAAATTACTCGACGAAAAAGGCTCAGGCCGTGCGCTTGTCTCTATTTGCGCTGCTGGTGGCCAAGGCGTCACTTGTATCTTAGAGAAGTAAGCTGAGAGTCTACTGCTTATGAATGAATGATTTATTCATTACCTTATCGTTATATTTAAACGCCCTTTGATGATAATCAGAGGGCGTTTTTTATGGCTAAAAGGTTTTTATTGTGACTGCTTTTGATGAATAACCGTTAACCTATCTCTAGAATTTATTAAAGGTATGGTAAAGTAATGATAGCCCTAACACTGCTATGACATTTTTATATTAATGAGTTTTATATGCCTAAGATACCATCAGCAATAGACCCTAACTCTCTAACTATTCAAGAGCGACACGAACTGAGCCCGCCTGAGCAGGATAGCTTTGTCGAGCGTATGGATAAAGAGGTGTACGATGATGAGCTGCGTCGCAAGATGCATCTAGACTTGATCGATACCTATGATGAGGAGCTTGAGAACGAAGTTGATGATTATGTGCGAGATTTTCATTTCGATGGTATTGAGATGAGCGAGCATGAGGTTTTGGAGCGGCGCACCTACTTTCAAGAGCTGGTACGTCTGCAAAGAGAGCTGATAAAACTCCAAGATTGGGTGGTGGATCGCGGCGAGCGCATTGTCGTTATCTTTGAAGGACGCGACTCTGCGGGTAAAGGCGGTGCGATTAAGCGCATCACTCAGCGGCTGAATCCAAGGGTTTGTAGAGTAGCCGCCCTACCTGCGCCTACCGAGCGTGAACAATCACAGTGGTATTTTCAGCGTTATGTAGCACACTTGCCAGCGGCGGGCGAGATTGTCTTATTTGATCGTAGCTGGTATAACCGTGCTGGTGTTGAGCGAGTCATGGGGTTTTGCAGTGATGCGCAGTACGAAGAGTTTTTTCAATCGGTACCTGAGTTTGAGCGTATGCTAGTGCGCTCAGGTATCCGCCTCGTAAAATACTGGTTTTCAATTACTGATGATGAGCAGCATTCACGGTTTATGAGCCGCATCCATGATCCGCTAAAGCAGTGGAAACTATCACCGATGGACTTACAATCGCGTCGACGCTGGGAAGATTATACTAAAGCCAAAGAGACGATGTTTGAGCGCACTCATATCCCAGAAGCGCCTTGGTGGGTGGTTGAGGGTAATAATAAAAAGCGCGCGCGGCTTAATTGCATCGCTCATCTACTAGAGCAAATCCCTTATGTCGAAGTACCACGTGAAGAGGTAGATCTGCCGGATCGTAAGCGTGATGACGAGTACTACCGCGAGCCTATCCCCGATGATATGTACGTGCCATCGCGTTATTGAGCAGTATTGAACGGTCTTGAGAGATAGTAGACTATCTTAAAATCTACATCTTTTAGAATAGGGCAAAAACCTACATCGTATAAGTGTTTTGTTGACTGTCTATCTTGCCGGCAAGCAGCCGCTCTACTTCGTTCTTAATTCTTTGGCCAGTGACATCTTTACCGATTTGCACCGCGAATCCTGCTGGGCGGTGGGCGTTGGCTTTATGATTGATCCAGACTACTTTGCCACTCATTGGCAAACGCTCTTTTGAGTTTGGCAGAGTAAAAGCCACAAACACCTCATCGCCTAAACGCTGCTCGAGGTTGCTGGGTACAAATAAAGCGCCGTTGTCGACAAAAGACAAATAACTGGCATATAAGGTGGTGATATCTTCGATATGACAAGTAAGAATTCCACCGCGTCCTGGCATCGCCATAATCAGCTCCTTGAAGGTTAGGCTTTTGAATATAAGGTTTATTGCAGATTTGACTATAGTAAGTTCATTATAAAAACGATACAGCGGGACTGGGATGAATTTTATGCAGCCTCTGTATGCGTAGGCACAGCAAGCCAGTAAAATTTATACCAGTTCCGCCTTGAAAAACTATGTCTTTATTTTATTTAGAATCGACCATATATTTATAACAGCTAAAGCAGTTGTATGAGCCTCACTGCAGTTTTTAAGGTCAATATATTATAACTCTGCTAATGCTTGCATGAGCTTATCATAGGCAAGCTTCTCTTGGACATTTTGTTGTAGAGAAATTTTAATGTGTTGCAAGCTATCGACAATATCCTGCATCGACATCTCTGTTGGCTGGTGCTGCGCTAGCGCTTTGGGTAGTTCAGTATCGTTTTGAATACTGGCTAATCCCATATTTATCCGGCGAATATCCAAAAGCATAAGCTCGGTTAATTTGATAAAGTCGGCAAGGTTCAGCTGCTGCTGCCAATAGTCGCTTGCCGCTAGGCTGCTCCGCTTGCCGCTACGCAGAGCCTGCCAAGTCGTCAGCCATAGTGCGCGTTTACTATACCAATCAGCTTGTGCCAAAGCGATCGCAGCTAAAGGCGCACCATTGGCGAGATGAAGAAGCTGCTGGATCTCATCAATACTGACCGCTTCGCGATTGATGGTGCTGCCAAGCGCCTGCTGTACATAGTCGGCTGACACTGAAGGCTCAATATGCTGCAAAGGCAATTGCTGTACTCGGCTCTTGATAGTCGGAAGTAATTTGCTCGGCGTATCACTGAGTAAAAATAGATGGACTTGCGCTTGCGGCTCCTCCAATGTCTTTAATAGCGCATTAGCGGCGGCGATAGTCATTTGTTCGGCATAGTCCAATACACAAATCCGCACCCCCTGCCCGCCTTGATAAATAAAAGGCTGCAGCGCGCGAATATCATCGACTTTGATAGTGACTTGCGCCTTACTACTGGCTTTGGATGACTTATTACTGCTATTCGATTTTTTAGAATTAGACTTAGCACTTTCTTGAGCATTATCTGGCTCAGCTGCAAGCGGCAAACTTGCTAAAGGCAATACTTGTAAGCTTGGATGGGTTCCTGATCTTAGCCACTGACAGCTCTCACAATGACCGCAAGCGCCTTGCCGATGACTGGCTTGCTGGTGACACAGTAGCCAAGCGACAAAGCGCCAGATAAACGCCCGTTTACCCATCCCTGACATTCCTGCGGCTAGCAATGCATGCGGTAAGTGATGCGGCGGCATGAGTAAGCGCTCAGTCAGCTGTTCCCATAGCGACTGCTGCCAAGGTAATAACGGCGCAAAATAAATACTGTCGGTCATATTCCTTATTACCTTTAATTGTTACCCTCAACCGGCATCTGCAAATGAGTTTTCACAAACGTTTTGCTTAGGTTATTTAACTATTAGTTTTAGAAACCTATGAGTTGTGGTATTGCTGGAAATCAATTATGCTCATAGCGTTGAGCCGATCTAAGTCGTCCTGCGTATCTACTCCCGCCGGTAATTGTAACGCGGCGGCAGCAATCGCAATGTGACCACCGTTTTCTAAAATACGCAATTGCTCTAAGCTCTCAAGCACTTCAAGCGGTGTTTGTGGCCACGCCACGAACTGCTCTAGTAGACTGACTCTATAAGCATATAAACCCAAATGACGATAAGCTGCTTTTGGCGGTTTAGGGTCTATATCTAGTGATGCTCCATTTTTATTATCGCAAGCCATCGCTAAAGCTAGGTCACGATCGCAAGGGATAGGCGCGCGGCTGAAATAAAGCGCGCGCTGTTGCTGATTGACGGTAGCATTCACGACTTTGACCACTGAGGGGCGCATAAAGCTCTCGAAGTCTTCGATTGGCTCATATAAAGTTGCCATGACGCTAGCGCTATCCTTAACCAGTAGCGTTTTGACTTGTTCTAACAGCAAAGGTGGCACTAACGGCTCATCGCCTTGCATATTAATGACAATATCTTCTTTGCTCCAGCCTTTAATAGCAGCGACCTCTGCAAGACGATCAGTGCCTGAAGCGTGATCGTGACGGGTCATAACCACCTCAAAGCCCGCTTCTATGCAAAGCTTAGCAATGCGCTTATCGTCAGTGGCGATACACATATCATCCGCAAAATCTGCTGCTCGGGCTTTTTCTGCCACCCATAAGATCATAGGCTTGCCATGTATCTCTAATAACGGCTTCCCCGGTAAGCGCGTGCTTTTAAAGCGCGCCGGAATGACGATGTGAGTCTTAAAAGGTACAGTTGTCATAGCTATTTCCATAATAAATCACAGCGCTAAAACTGTGGGTTAAGCGCTCAGTCGTAAGCGGCAGTATCTATTAATGCAGTGTTAATACCTAACGCTTTGAGTTGCTGCTCTAGCGTCTGATAGCAAGCAGCGGATAATTCTGCGCTTACAGGTAACACCCAAAGCCTAGCAGCGAGCGCATGCCAGTCCTGATCAATCTTAGCTGCTTCGCTACTCGCAGCGTGTTGTTGCTGTTGCAACCATAACGCTTTTATCTTCACCGCATCTTTGCTAGTGACCACGATAGGATGCTCAGTATATTGCCATAGCTCAGTTAAGCTAAAGTCGTAATGATCAGGATAAGGGTGCTCAATGACTTGTAAACCAAGTGTACGCAAAGTATCAAAAAACCGCTGCGGATAGCCAATACCACTAACGCCGTGTACCGTACTGCCAGCTTTAGGTGCTACAGGCTGACTGATGCTGTCCGTACCGATCTGTGATAATTCGTGCGCTAGCAGCTGCTCTAATGAACTAGGCTGTAAATGCATGGTTAATTTATCTGTCGCTAGCTGACTATCGCTTAAGATGGGACCGCCAAGTTTTTGGTGGTAAATGACTGTGCTGTCTTTAAGCCGTGATAGCGGCTCGCGTAGATAGCCTACTGGCAATAACTGGCGATTACCAAAGCCGCGTGCAGCGTCCACCACAATCCATTCAATATCGCGCTGCATAGCATAATGTTGTAAGCCATCATCAGCGATAATCAGCTGGATATCTCCATGAGCCTCAAGCAAAGTGGTTATCGCTTGCTTACGATTCGGGCAGACCGCCATAGCCACGCCTGTCGTACCAACGATCAAACAAGGCTCGTCGCCGACGGCACTTGGCAGGCTATCTTTAGTCACCAGCGTTGGCATTTGCGCAGTGTCACCGCCATAGCCGCGACTGATGACGCCGACTTTGACGCCGCGCTGCTGCAAATAGTGCACTAAGCTGATAATTAATGGCGTTTTGCCACTGCCGCCTACGCTGATATTACCGATGACCATAACCGGCACAGGAGCGCGGTAGCTTTTCAGCCACTCTAGCTGATAGGCTCTACGGCGTATAGCAGTTAGTAGTCCGTATAGCGCACTTAACGGCAGTAACAACCAAAGCCAAAGCGCTTCTCGCTGCCATGCTTTAGTAATTAGTGTTTCTAGTTTCATAGCGCTAACGATGCTCTTAGGTTGCCATCTGATTTGGGAAGTATAGTTGAATCACTTTAAAACCGATGCGGTGCAGCTGGAATTAATTTTGCGCAACATCGAAACAGCGAAGACACAGCATGCAAGAAAAATGAATACCAGTTGCGCGTTAATATTAGGGCGTGTTGAACATTCACAAATTCGCACTGCTGATCGCTACTAGTTAATCAAAGCTGTGTTCTAGTCTAAGTGAAAATTGCAGGTAATGCTTATTGCATTGGTTAGCTGATTTTATTTAAACAGTCGCAACGACTAGGGCGATTTTAGCATCAGCCCTAACTACAACAACAGGGACAGGACTATTTTTTGCCGCTTTATTGATAAAAATAGACGCTTAGAACAACTAAACTTACCATTTTTATCTGCAAATCGCCTAAAAAATAGTCTCTGTCAGTGCCATGGTCGAATGTTCAACACGCCCGAACAACTATAGTCAGGTGTAAAAGTAATGATTTATAACCCAATGATCTAAAATAACTGTGATGGCGCTAGCGGTACACAGTCATAACGCGCATATCGGGCAGCTGGTATCTTGCCGATAGCCCATCATGCGCTGCTGCATACGGCTACCGTCCCACAATAAAAGCTTGCCTGTCAGCGGATTGGTATTCAGCCCGAGGTAATGCAATGCCGCATTGGCTTGCAAATTACCGATGATAGCAGTAGTACTAGCAAGGACGCCTGAGTTGGCACAAGTGCGCTCATCTACTGCCTCATCCGTACTAACATCGCCAAAAACACAATGATAGCAGCCGCTCTTTAACTGCGGTTCATACAATGCCAATTGTCCTTGCATAGCAATCGCCGAAGCGCTAAGTAATGGAATCTGATAGCGCACGCTAATCCGGTTGATAATATCGCGAGTGGCGAAATTATCAGTACAGTCTAGTAATAGACTAGGCTTGCCAGCAGCTAGCTCTAATAGCTCATAAGCATTATCTAATGTCAGACGTGCGACCGTGCCTTTCGCGCTAATCAAAGGGTTGATTTGCTTGAGCATCTGCGCCGCGGTCAGCGCTTTAGCTGCACCGATATCACTTGGTAAAAATAAGCTTTGGCGCTGTAAGTTGCTCATCTCAATCACGTCATCATCGATGAGATGCACCTCACCAAGCCCTGCGCGCACTAGCGTCTCTGATGCTGGGCAACCAAGGCCCCCTGCGCCTATCATTACAATCCGAGCAGACTTCAGACGCAGCTGTGCGTCAATATCCCAGCCTGTTAATAACACTTGCCGAGCATAGCGCAGTAACTCAGCGTCCGTGAGACTCCGGTTATCTGTATCAGGCGTTTTAGTTGTCATTTTAATTGTCACTTTAGTTGTCCTAGGGTCACTCTCTCATTACCCCCATAATCCTTAGCGGTTTTTATCGCCTCAAAGCCGTTAGCATTAAATAACGCTCTAACCGTCTCGCCTTGATCGTAACCATGTTCTATGGCTAATAAGCCACCTTGCTGTAAGTAATTCGGCGCTTGCTCTACGATATGCTCAATATCAGCCAAACCTTTATTAGGCGCACTTAAGGCGCTGATAGGTTCAGCTTTTAACCCTTCTAGATGCTCATCCGCTTCATCGATATAAGGCGGATTGGAGACAATGACCTCAAAGCGCTGAATGGCATCAGAAGGTAGCGCTTCATACCAGCTGCTTTGCATAAATTTGACATTATCTACCTGATTATCACTAGCATTTTGCTGAGCGGCGCTTAATGCTTCTGCGGATAAGTCAACAGCTATAACTTGCCAACTTGATCGTGCTAATTCATGAGCCAAACTAATAGCAATACAACCAGAGCCCGTACCTAAATCTAGCAAACGCTTAGAGGCTTTATGATTGGCAATCGGATTACTCTCAATCCATTCCAGAACTTGCTCAACCAATACTTCGGTATCAGGCCGCGGTATCAGGGTATGCGCGTTTACTTTAAAGTCAAGCGACCAGAACGCCTGATGTCCCGTCAAGTAAGCTAATGGCACACCTTGCTGCATTTGAGTCACGCCGGCATCAAACCGCGCAAGCTCACTCTCTGTCAGCTGGTAGTGCTCATCCGTAAACAAAAATGAGCTTGGCTGATTAATCACGTGCAGTAGCCAATCTGTTATCCAAAAATCTGGAATCTCTTGAATTGAGCGCTTCTTAATCATCTTTATGCTGATGGGTGCAGCTTTTTCCAAACCATCAAAAGGAGTCATATCTATTTATTCACTAGTGAGAATCGTCTATCAATCGTTAGAATGATCCATTAATTAAGCTTTACAGGCGGTTCGATTGGATCATCATTACTCCCAATGACCACATGCTTATCGACCAGATAAATCAGTATTAATACCGGTATTCCAATCAAAAAGGTTATTAAGAAAAAATTAGCAAAACCGACATTGTCTGATATACCGCCTGAGTATCCTCCCAAAACCTTTGGAAACAAAGTCATCAAAGATGAGAAGATTGCATACTGAACTGCTGTAAATTTCACAGAAGTAAGCGCTGATAAGAAGGCAATAAATACAGCGGTTGCAAACCCAGCAGCCAGATTATCAATGATAACAGCCAAATACATATAATTCATATCGCCTGGATGATAAGTCAATAGAATAAATAATAAATTGGTTGAGCTAGAGGCGATAGCACCGATAAGCATGACATGCATCATTTTCATTTTTTGTGCAATAAGTCCGCCTAAGAATCCTCCAGCGATGGTCATAAATAAGCCCAAGAACTTGACTGCATCAGCGATCTGAATCTTGGTAAAGCCCATCTTTGCATAAAAAACGTTCGATAAATTGCCTGCGACAATATCTGATACTCTATAAAACCCTATCAGTAATAGTAATAGTATCGCCTGTTTGCCATAACGACGAAAGAAATCCGCGATAGGGTCTACCCATAATCGTTTGGCGACTTCTTTCTTTGCTAAACCTACTGTTATTAGTGCATATCCAACCAAAATAGCGACTGCTAAACTACCCAGCAGTCTGATGACCTCTATTAGGAACTTTAGCGCGACATCTTCAGGTTTTTCAAATATTCCACCTATAAATACAAAAGCACCAATAAATGCCAGTACAGACAAAACAAACAGTCCTAATATTCTAAGATTATCGTTACGAGACTGAGCAACTGCGTTAACTTTATTGATTATTTTTGGCTGATTTAAAATAAAATATATTAATAAAAAAGGCGCGCATGCCATCACGATTAAAAAGTAAAGATTGATAGTAGGCAAAAACTCGACAGGTATGATGGTTAAAGGTCTGCTCAATATTCGAGTTGAGAAAGTACTTATAAATACCGGTAATCCATAAATTAAACCAGGAATGAGTAGAAAAGCGGCATACATAGAAAACACTTTTAGATTTCTTTTTTGCTTGTGAATTGCTAATGATTCAGCCGCTGGCTCATAAACCGCAAATGTTGTCAGTAGTCCCACTGACATAACTGCCATCATGGTGTAATAAGTATTGCGCCACGCTTCGTAGTTATAGAGCGTCTCAGAGGATCCAAAATAGGTGGCTAAGTAAAGTGCTCCTGCCCCTGCGACGATCATACCAATACGGTAGCCTGCAACGTATATTGATGACAATGTCGGCTGCAGAGCTGGCGGTGCAAGCTCAATACGGTAAGCATCGATGACTATGTCTTGGGTAGCGGATGAAAACCCTAACAAGACAGCGCCTAGTGCCATCACCCAAAGTACATTTTCGACCACAGGATTGACGCTTGCCATGGTAAAGATAGCCAACAAAATCAAAAGTTGAGACACAAACATCCATGCGCGCCTCCTCCCAAGCCATTTGGTCAGAAAAGGTAATGGCATAGAGTCAATGAGCGGCGCCCATATGAATTTAAAGGAATAGCCAAGACCCGCCCAGCCAAACATTGTGATAACACCCGTCTCAAGACCTGCTTCGCTCAGCCATAACGATAGACTAGAGAAAACGAGCAGAATAGGTACCCCTGCTGAAAAGCCTAAAAACAGCATGATCATGACACGAATATCTGAAAAAGATTTTAACGCATCACCCCATGATTTTTTGCTAGCGGGCTGATTAGGCGGTACGGATTTGACAGCAGACATAATAAGTTACCAAAACTTGAAACAAAAAAGGTTTCGTTACAAAATTGAATTATGGTACTTGAGAACATCATCTATGACTAGAGGTATTTGCAACTAATTGCTTATGCGTGATGCTTTGTGTACCTAACCTATCTCATTGTTAATACACGGTGATATCAACTATCGCTACTGTTTGTATCTTCTTTAACTGGTCTAATGATTATCAAGGTTTATTTATGAAAGTTCAGCTACTCTCATAGTTTCGGTAATATATATTCCAAAATAGTATAAATAGATTACTATCTAGTATATACAAGAATAATAACTATGATTTACACTAGCCGCAGATATGGTTTTAAAACTTTGAGGAATAAATTATGGCAATCGACGTAGTCGTCAATCAGCGGCACTTGCAAATTCAGCTGAAACAGCTTGAGACGGTTTGGCATACCGTCATCAATGGCTATAATTTAAGCCAAGCGGCAACCGTACTGCATACCAGTCAATCGAGCTTATCCAAGCACATTGCTGCGCTTGAGAGTCAATTAAAAACAGATGTGTTTATCCGTCAAGGCAAGCGCTTAACCGGCCTTACCGACATGGGCACTGCACTACTGCCGCATATCGAAGCTATCTTTGCTGAGATACGTACGATTGAGAACTTAAGCCTCGATTATAATAATCCCAATACAGGTACGCTCACCATTGCCACCACGCATACGCAGGCGCGTTATGTCTTGCCGCATGTGGTAAAAGCCTTTAAAGAGCGCTTTCCTAAGGTAAATTTGATTCTGCAGCAGGCTGATCCTGAAACTATCGCGCAGATGGTCATTCGCGGACAGGCGGACATCGGTATCGCTACCGAATCGCTACTTCATAATAACTATCTACGCTGCCACCGCTACTATGATTGGACCCATCGCATTATCGTCCCTAAAGATCATGAGCTTGCCGGTCTAGAAACTATCGATCTGCCCACGCTTGCCAGCTATCCTATTGTCACTTATCACGGCGGCTATACGGGTCGCAGCGCTATTGATAAAACTTTTAGCGATGCAGGACTAGAGCCTGATATTGTTTTAGCGGCTCTCGACGCTGACGTGATCAGTACGTATGTTGGGTTAGGTTTAGGGATTGGGATCATCGCGGAGATGGCATTTGAGCCTAGTCATTATCATAACCTTACTGCTATACCGGTCGATCACTTTGGCCGCTTTACCAGTTGGATGGCGGTGCGTGATGATGCTGAGGTTCGCCAGTATGGCCGCGCCTTTATTGAGCTCTGTCAGCAGCAATTCGATCATAAAGGTGTGGTTTGACAATATTTCTGTCGCACGCAACCTAGTCTTTTAATATTTGTTACCCTCGTTAACACAGCCCTTGATAAACTCATGATCTACCCCATCATATACAGTATCAAGCGCTCACCCTTTTTATAGGCCGTCTTAAACGATAATAACGAAAGACTGCCTAAAGCTTGTGAGCGCTTATCACTACTCAATAATAGGTGAGATATGACCAACAGTAATACTACTACCATTCCTTTATCATTTTTAGATTTAGCCCCTGTACCTGAAGGTAGAACCATCACCGAGGGCATCGCCCAGACAGTCGAGACGGCACAAAAGGCCGAAGAAGCCGGTCTTAACCGCTACTGGATGGCAGAGCATCATAATATGGCAGGTATTGCCAGTGCGGCGACCTCTGTGCTGCTATCGCACATCGGTAGCCAGACTGAGCGTATCCGTATCGGAGCGGGCGGCGTTATGCTGCCGAACCATGCACCGCTTGTTATTGCTGAACAGTTCGGTACGCTACAAGCGCTGTATGGCGACCGCGTGGATTTGGGCTTAGGCCGAGCGCCGGGTACTGATGGCGCAACTTTTCAAGCGTTGCGCCGGCAAATGAAAGATGCTGAGCGCTTCCCGCAAGATGTGCAGGAGCTGATGTATTTCCTTGGTGATAGTACCGATAGTAGTCCTGTACAAGCTTTTCCTGGTGCTAAATCAAAAGTGCCAGTATGGATATTAGGCTCGTCAACTTTTGGTGCGACACTAGCGGCGCATTTAGGTCTGCCTTATGTGTTTGCCTCACACTTTGCTCCGCAGATGATTAGCCAAGCGATCAAAGCTTACCGCGATAACTTCAAACCTTCTGTTTATCTCGATAAGCCTTACTTGATGCTAGCGGCAAACTTACTACTAGCGGATGATGATGACACGGCAAATTATCACTTTACCTCAGCGCAGCAAAGCTTTGTACGCCTGCGCCGCGGTGAAAAAGGTCAAATGCCAAAACCTGTTGCCGATATGAGCTCTATTTGGAGTCCAAGCGAGAAAGCGATGGTTGATAATGCGCTGTCTGTGTCATTTATCGGGTCTGTGGAGACGGTTCAGCCAAAGCTTGCTGAGTTTATCGACCACTACCAACCTGACGAGCTGATTGTTACCGCTAACGTCTATGACCAAGAAGCACGTCTACGCTCATTTGAGCTCATCTCTCAGTTAAATTTGTTTACTTTACAAGGTGATGCCGCCGTTGCATAATAATCAAAAGCACTAATTGGAAACCTGACATGGAAGCTACCCCTGTGATTGCAGCATCATTGTTTATTGGCAGCTCTATATTCTTATATATAGTCGCCTTTATTATCGTTCTGGTATTTTTTGGCTATTTAACTTATCGTGTCAGCCCGAAAGGCAAAGCTCGGCGTGAAGAGCGGCGCAATCGTGATAGACGCCGCTAAATTTAATCTTCACTTTAGTGTAAATAAAAACCTCCTACTCTAGCGAGAAGGAGGTTTTTATTTACTCTGCTTTATTTGCTAAACAAATAGCACGCCGTCCTCGGTTTGATGCGCCTTTATATCAACATCATAAACCGCGCTTAATTGCTCGCTATCCATAACCGCATTAGGCGAGCCTTGAGCCACAACTTGTCCATTATGTAATAGCACAACGGCATCGGCATAGCGATGTGCATGAGTCAAGTCATGTAATACGACTAAGATGCTTTTATGTTGACGGCGCGCCAGATCACGCAAATAGGTTAATAAAAAACGCTGATGGCGAATGTCTAAATGGTTGGTTGGCTCATCGAGCATCATAATGTGCGTGTCTTGCATCAGCGCGCGCACGATAGCTAAACGCTGTTTTTCGCCCCCTGATAGAGTCTGTACTCGCGCTGATAGCAAATTACATAGCTCAAAATCCTCAAGCAAGCGTCTAGCCTGACTCACATGCTGAGCCTTTGGTCGTTGATACCAAGCTAGATTAGGGGATACGCCTAGCAGCACATAATCTAATACGGTCAATGGCAACTCAAAACGCTCATGCTGTCCGACCCAAGCGATATGACCATGGCGCATGACCTCATCAATGGGCTGACCATGAACGCTAATCTGTCCATCAGTTTTAAGACCTGATCCGGTATGCTGCCCTAATATAGCATGTAGCAAAGTGCTTTTTCCCGCTCCATTAGGGCCAATAAAAGCCACTAACTTGTGGCTAGGTAGCGTCAGTGAATCGACGCTTAATAGCACTTTAGCGCCATGAGCAATATGAATACCTTGTAAGCGTAGCAGCTCAGTATTATCTTCATGCTCATGATAGTCTATGGTAGTGGTTGTAGCTGCCGTAGCAGTTGAATTGAACATAGAGGGCATCCTTGATAGTTACTTGATTAACGACGGCTACTACGTACAAACAGCCAGATAAAAAACGGGCCGCCTAACAGCGCCAGCACAATGCCAACGGGCACATCTATTGGATAAGCCACATGCCGCGCCATACTGTCAATCACGAGTAGCAGCATAGCGCCCAGCCAGCCCGACCATATCATCAGCCGCATCCGTCCACCGCCAAACAAGATAGCTAGCAAGTTGGGCACCATCATGCCAATAAAGCCAATCACTCCGGCCAAAGATACTGCTGCTCCTGTTAACAAAGCTGAGGCAATAATTACCAGACAGCGGCTCAAGCCAACCTTTATCCCTAAAGATTTTGCAGTTGTTTCACCTAGCATTAACCCATCTAGTTGACGACCCAAAGGCAATAAAATAATGAGTCCTAGCACCATGGAGATAATCGAATAACGTAGCGGTACAAAGCCTGCTTCTGCCATACTACCTGATAGCCAGTTGGTCGCGGACCTAAGTACCATATCATCAGACATAAATAAGATTAGGCTCACCACCGCCGCGCAAAAGGCACTAATGACAAAGCCTAAAATCAGTAGCCCCATCTGACCGCCGCCCAAAAACCTATGACAGCCTAGGATAAACAAACAGACAATCACACTACCCATAAAGGCGGCAAAGGGAATACCAATACCGCTGACCCCAAAAGCAAGCACTAGCACCACGCCCAGTGACGCACCGCCTGAGGTACCGATAAGACTTGGATCAGCCAGCGGGTTTTCAAATAATGCTTGCAATGCAGCGCCGCTCACCGATAGTGCCATACCAACAAGCAATGCTGTAACCACACGCGGATAGCGCAATTGCCAAATGGTCTCATCTAAGTGCACCGGGCTTGACCACTCACCAAAGCCAATACCCAATCCCAACCAAATCAGCAGCAATGACGCTAGAGCTGCTAAGACATAGTAGACACTCTGCTTATATTTAGAAGGTATATTCAACGCGCCGACATGAGAGCGACTCTGACTTTTGGAAGTGGCACTGTTTGACATAAGGATATCGTCTGTAGCGTGATAAATGAGGAATTAAACCGATGAATCATGACAGTAGAGGTTTAGAGTGCCCGCTACTTTGCCATATCGTGTAGCGATTTGATGACCTTTGGAGAGTTTAGGCTGTAGCGTAAAAACTTATCGGCAGGCCAAAACTCAACCTTATTATTTTTGGCGGCATTACTTACGGCAATCTCAGGACGCTTACTAAACTTACTGACGCCGCCGATGACCTTTTGATTATGATCGGCGATGATAATCACATCAGGCTTGGCAGCCAGCCAGCCTTCACGCGACATAGGTTTGAGTCCTGAGACATTCGCCGCATTAATCCCGCCTGCCCGGCGAATCAGCTCATCCCCCACCGTCCCTTTGCCTGCGACAATGCGCCCATCATAGCTTAAGATATAGCGTTTGCCCGTTTTTGCTAACGGCTGCATGTCCTGAGACCAACGATCTGCAAGTTGTGCAGCTTCACTGCGGTTACCGATATAGATACCCGTCGCTTTGATGCTATTGGCAAAATAATCGACGCCCTCTTTTGGCGCTACGTTAGTGGCTTTGACATTTAAGTCATTGAGGCGCTTATAGACACTAACCGGCTGCACCATATAACTACCAAGTACCAAATCAGGCTTAACTGCCAACACGGACTCTGCGGTAATGTTGCGGTGCATCCCCACTTTTGGCACATCTTTTAAGGCAGGATGGCTATTGGTCGCATCTTTGCCCACCAGCTTGTCGGTCGCACCAAGCGCGACGATGATATCTGCCACATCTGGACTCATGGCGACGATGCGCTCATAAGCTTGTGCCGATAAAGCAGTCAGCGCGCAGATACTGCCAACAAAAAAAGATGATATGAGGCGGGAGCGAGAAAAAGAAGATGATAATTGCGCGAACATAAACGTTCCTTGTAACTGTGAATCATAAAATAGGAGTCATGAGTGGCTAACAGCCCTTTCATTAAGCAGGCTGTGCCGGATTATTGTGCATGGCAGTATGCTGCGCCTCTGCATTCAGCCCTTGTGAGAATTTAGCCACAATATCAGCAGTGATTTTTTGCCATGCTGCAAGCTCACTAGTGCCTTCCATACGCTGACCAAATACAGTCAAAATACTGCTGCCAAACTGATCGAACCCTTCGATACACGTGACGATACCATCAGCCGTTGGACGCTTGACGCACCACAATTGCGCCAGCTGCTTGTCTTTTAGATGCAAAGTGAAGTTATTGTGACTCTTATCTAAGATGTTGATCCAGTCGCCCATGCGTTTGATGGTTTTTACTGTACCGGTTTGAATTTGTACCAGCCCTGAATTGCCAACAAATATCATAATAGGACACTCGCTATCACGCGCTTGCTCAAAAACAGCACTCATCGCATCAAGGCTGAGCGGATATGCAGACCCTGTAGGCGCTTGACGGTAGCTACTGGCGCGATCAACCTCAAGCTTATTTAAAATGTGATAAAACTGATGGACATCCGTCATCTTGCGCCATCGACGCTGCAACTTGTCACGGTTATCATCACTCAATTCTTTATACTGCCAAGTCTTGGGTACGGTTGCCTCATCAAGCACCAGCTCGGTTATATCGACCGCTTGCGCATGCCTATCAACTAACTTCTGCCAGCGCGCGATATTATCATCGCTTAATTCGCGTAAAAACACCTTATCGATCGCAGCGCCCTGCTCATCAAAAAACTGAATGCTATAAGAGGGCTTATCACTCTTGCTAAGATCTGTCACGGCGAGCATATGCTGCCAGCGTCCCATAAAAAAGCGCAAATCTAAACCACCAACATTGAGGGCAATGCCCCTTTTTTCGCCAAGTTTTAGATTGTGATATGGTGCGGTTTTTTCATGGACGGCTAAGGCGTTACGTACGATACTCTCAACAGCACCGAAATTCTCTAGCTGCTCAAGCACTGCTCTGCATTGGCCACCAATATACTGGCTATGCGGTGAGGCAAGTAACAGCTCAAACTCACTTACACCCAATACCGCCGCGCCTTCGGTCGGAAATAACATCGGTGTCACCGTTTTTTTATCTTGGTAGGCCTGCCAAAGTACCGAGTCTTTTTGGCCAAGCTGAATGGGGTGAGTCATGGTCGTATCCTCTATTAAGCAAATATAAAAGCGGCGTCTCTATGCTTTTTTAATAAAATGCCGGAGCGCTCACTGACAAAACGCATTATGACCAACTTTTTTTTATTTGTAAATGATAATAATTATTATTTACTCATTGATAACCAATCTCATTTGTATTAATCTATGCTTACTTTGTTACTCAAAACTAAGAATTATGTAACTTATATTTATTCAAACTTCCTTATTCTTACTGTGTACACTTATGCCAACATCTAATACTTTTAAAGTTTCTCACAAGCCTTTGAGTGCCGCTATAACGCTTGTATTAGCCGTTACGATAACGGCAAACGCGAAAGCAGCAGATCCTTATCAGCTCAATAGTCTTGCTGATAGCGAGCAAAGCTTGGCAAATAGCGCCATGCCTAGCACCGTACTTGATCCTATTGTGGTAACTGCCACCCGTTCAAACCGAGCTCTTAGCGACGCCCCTGTCAAAGTAGATGTCATTAGCAGCAAACAAATCGAGGATAATCATGCGCATACCCTAAAAAAGGCGCTAGAATTATTGCCTAACGTTTATCTCAAGCAAGTACATGGCAAGACGGGCTATGAAGTCAGTATGCAGGGTTTTACAGGCGATCAGGTTTTAGTATTGATTGATGGTCTGCCTATCACCGCCAGTACAGGCTCGACAGTCAATCTCAATCAGTATATGACCGTAGATATCGAACAAATTGAGGTGGTTCAAGGAGCGGCGTCCGCGCAATTTGGCAGTGCAGCAATGGGCGGAGTGATTAATATTATTACCAAAGCTATTAACAAAACCAAAGCTTATGTCAATACCGAGCTTGCCACCAATGGCGATCAAAACCCTTCAGGTGATGATATTGATGCCAATAAACGCTTTATCGCTGCCGGTATCGAAGGAGCACTGGATCCAGCGCAGCGCCTGCAGGCCCGTCTGTCTGCTTCTTATTTAGATGATGATGGCCTAAATACCGATACCGCGCGCTGGCCACAAATCAAAGACGCTAGCGAACAAACGCAGGTAACAGGACGTCTCAGCTATACTCCTGATGATCGTACTATGCTTACGCACTCAAAGCTGTGGGCTGAGGCGAGCCGCTATAGTGAGGACGATACCAGCCGCTTTAATCTCCGCGTGGCGCAAAATATTTTGCCGCAGCAGCGTGAGGAGTCGATTAACAAGGATCGTATCAGCATCGGTGGTAGCACTGATATTCATCTCAATGAAAATACGCAAACCTATCAGTTATCTGCGCAAGCATTATATGAAGACTATCAAAGCGACTCAGACACCCTATCCAATGAGGTGCTTGCATCATCGCGAAATACAAACATCACCACCGCGCTAGGTCAGGTGCAGCTTGATTTACCAGCCATCGATTCAGGTGCGCATATGCACTTACTGCAAGTAGGCGGACAGGTGCAGCGCGACACCCTATCTCAAACCAAAAACAGTATCAGCGAGCTTATCAGCGATGAGGTCAGCCGTGATGTGGGCGAGCTATACCTCCAAGATGACTGGCTGATTGGTGATCATTGGGAGATACTCACGGGCATTCGTTATCAAGATGATCAAGACTTTGGCGATCATGTGGCACCAAAAGTAGCTGTCAAATACAACCGTACGGACGCAAGTGGACGCGATCATATCTTTCGCGCCAGCGTCGGCAGCGGCTACCGTGTGCCCAACTTAAAAGAGCGCTATTACGTCTTTGACCACAGTAATTTGGGCTATAAAGTCATGGGCAACCCTAGCTTACAGCCTGAAACCTCAACGAGCTATCAAGTCGGTTATCAAGGGCAGATTGGTGATGATTTAAACCTATCCATTAACGGCTTTTATAACGATGTGGAGGACTTAATCCAAACTGATAACGAAAACGCCATTATCGAAAATGGCATCCGTATTTTTCAATATACCAATATCGATAGTGCCTACACTTATGGCGGCGATATTGGCATCGATTGGCAAGTGGATGATCACGCCACCCTACAAGCCACATACGCCTATCTAAAAACCAAAAATGAGAGCGCCAACAGCGAATTAACTTACCGTCCTAATCATAAAGTCATGCTGGCACTCGATTATCAATTGAGTGATACATTGCAGCTTATTCCTAGGTTGAACTACGAGTCTAAGCAGCTGATTGATACTACCACGCAGTCCTACTCACCATCATGGTGGACGCTTGATAGTCAATTGAACTACAAGATTGATGATAATTTTAGTCTGTATGGCGCGGTGAATAACATCTTTGATACCCAGCGTGATGTACGCGATACCAGTGATTATCGCCCGATTGACAACCGTGAGTGGCTAATTGGCGCACGTTTTAACTGGCAATAAGCTGGATCACAAAATCTTTAACCCTTACTTTCATCGTTTTACTTAATATCATCGTTTTATTCAACAGGAGCTTTTTATGTCATCTTATTTACGCCTGACCAAAACATCTGCCTTAGGCGCACTCAGTGCCGCCATATTAGTTGCGCTAACCGGCTGCGGTAGTGATAGCGATAACAGTAGTAGTGGCGGTTCAACTACGGCACCACCCACGGCTACGGCGAGCTTTAGTCAAAGCGCTGAATGGACGATCAGTGGCGCGAGTCTCAACCCTAATATGCAGACTTGTTTTGATTTTGACAGTGATAGCGAGGTGGACTGTAGTAGCGCCACGTGGGACGTTAAATTTGATAATCAACAACGCGGGGTCAGTCTTTGGTCAAACAGTGGCAGCTCAGGCGACGGTGATGGCGGCGTGTTTGGATTGATGGATTGGTCAGAGCTAAGCGCTTATAACAACGGTATGCAAGACCCAAAAACCGGTAGTGACATCACGCACCATTATAACGAAGATAACAGTGGCGGTATTTTTGATAGTCACTCATGGTACGCTTATAATATTGCAGAAAATCATAAGCTATATCCTAATAACCGCGTGTACCTTATCACAACAGACCATACCGATCCGGCCACTGCCAGCAGTGTGCAGCAGCCTATTTATGCCATGCAGATTATCAACTACTACAATGAAGCTGGAGTATCTGGCCACCCAACCGTGCGCTGGATTGATACCGCAATGCCGCGCGCCGATCAAGTCAAAACCAAGACCATTGACGCCACTAGCAACACGGAGTGGACTTATCTGAATCTAAAAACGGGTAACATCGTTGATGATGCTACAAAACAGTGGCAGGTGGCATTTAGGCGTGACAGTGTCAAACTCAATGGCGGCGCGTCCGGTACCGGTAAGGTCGGTGGTTTTGTCGCCAATACTCCAGACGGCTACTATGATGATAAAGACGAGCCTATCAAAGCTAAGTTCATGACTGACAATAAAGAGCAAAGCCTTGCCAATCTATTGAATGTCACAGACTTTGATACGCCAAAATCAGCAGGCAGCTGGATGGTGGATAGCGACAGCTCAGATCTAAACCCGGGCTACACCGGCACTTATCCAAACCTCGATTTTGGCTGGTACACTTATAATGGCATGACTCATCAACTCAGTGCAAAACCTGATGACATAGCTCAAGGCGCGCTGATCCGCTCAAACAGTGGTGATAGTTATGCGCGCATGCGTCTGACACAGATTAATTATCCTGATGCTACCACCACCAAAGCCACCTCTTGGGTATTTAAATTTGATGTCCAGCCTGCTGAATAAATAAGATAAGTCATCAGGTTTATTAAAAATACAACTTCATATCAGCAAAACACCAGCCATAGTTATTATGGCTGGTGTTTATTGTTCAGGACAGTAGAACTTTAAGTTAAAATCTTAAGCTAATGAGTAGCCTCTTTGGCTATTTATGATCAGGCTTTTTGACCCATTTCCCATCGTCATTTTTATGATAGACGTTTTCAACCGCCGCCCACGCGGTAGCAAACTGACGCGACTCATCTTCATATTGCTCGCTTGCACTATTAAACGCCGCTTGAAAAATCTCTTGGGCATGCTTAGGTAAATTGTCTTTTACATTATCAGGTAGATCAGATAGTTTATCGTATGGCATGGCAGACTCCTTTACTTATATTATTTTTTTATTATAAAAAAAAGACGCTGCAAAACGCCATGTGTCTTTGGTTAACACGGTTAAAGTTAGTGACAATACCTCAGCACCTCTTATCTTTAAATACACTAAGCCTAAGCTCACCTCACTTTTTACATCAATACTAGTTACATCAATACTAATTACATCAATCCTAAAGCACGCAATACCGCCGCGCCTAGCGCCATACCAAATAGACTCACCACCGTGGTAAACGCCAAAATATTGGCAGCTAAAATGTCATTACCGCCCATCGCTTTGACCATCACATAGCTTGCCGCTGCCGTTGGCGATGCGACCATCAAGAACAGCACCCCCATATGCACGCCCGTTAAACCAAATGCCAAACCGATAGCGATAGCCAGTAGCGGCGCAATCACAATACGGCCTATACTCGCTTGCATCGATAAGCCTGACAGACTGAGCATCGCTTTTAGGTTGATACTTGCGCCCGCACAAAGTAGAGCGAGAGGCAGCGCCACTGCTGCGAGTAAATCACCAGTATGATGAATGACTGAGGGCACAGGCGGCAGTGGTAATGCTTTATAAGTAAAAGCCGCCAGTAGCGCTAAGATAAGCGGATTGGTAAATACCTTTTTTATTACCATTAGGCTACGGCTTAGACGGGTATCATCTAAGCTTTTAGACACTCGGCTAAGCGTAATCACCGCTAGGATATTAAAGAGAATAGTGACGATGCCCATATAGACCGCGCCGATACTGAGGCCGATATCACCATAAGCGTTGGCGACGGTAGCAAGACCGATAATCGCCATGTTGCTGCGAAAGATACCTTGGACAAACACCCCTTGATCAGCGCTATCGGCTATAAAGCGCTTAGCGTAAATCTCGCTACCAAGAAACAAAATAAAGGTGGTAACAATTCCTGCCGTTATTAAGGTGATTTGCTTAGCATAGTCAACCTCGCTATCGACCACACTAAAAAACAATAAAGCTGGCAGACAGTAATTAAAAACAAAATAAGAGGCTTGATCGATAAACGCTTGGCTCACTTGTCCGCGTTTTTTCATGAAAAAACCCAACCCCATCAAAAAGAGGTTGGGCAGTACGATAGTAATAGCAAAAATAACCGCAGCGATCATAAGTGACTCACGTCAATAAAACGTTAACTCATGTTTTAGATAAAACCTGTCTACAGCCTCATCAATAGTATAAAACTTACGACTCCAGTGCCGACTTGGCTTTTTTCTGCTTTTTGACTGTCATCGCTAGCAGTTGAATCGCGGCAGGGGTAACCCCGCTAATACGCCCCGCTTGTGCGAGCGTAGCTGGACGTACTTTACTGAGTTTTTGTACAATTTCATTCGACAGACCAGAGACGATACTATAATCAAAATCGAGTGGTAGCGCGGTATTCTCCAAACGCTTCATTTGCTCAATATCATCGCGCTGACGATCGATATAGCCGGCATACTTGACTGAAATCTCAATCTGTTCACCCACTTGGTTATCGACTTTGGAATCAGTAATCGCAGCGATATCGGCAAAGTTAATCTGCGGACGCTTGAGCAAATCATAAGCGGTCGCTTCTTTTGATAGCACCTCACCCGTTTGCGCGGCGACTTGCTTACCTAAGTCATTGACTGGCGTCGCCCACATGTCTTTGAGACGCGCGGACTCACTAGCTATCGATTCCATCTTTTGCTCATAAGCTTGCCAGCGGCTATCATCAACGAGACCTAATTTGCGACCGGTCTCAGTCAAGCGCTGATCAGCGTTATCCTCACGTAGCAGCAGACGATACTCAGCACGACTAGTAAACATTCGATACGGCTCAGTGGTGCCATGAGTGATGAGATCATCGACGAGCACACCTAGATACGCCTCGTCACGGCGCGGCGTCCACGTGTCATACTCGCTATTATTCGTGGTCTCTAGTGCAGCATTAGTACCTGCTAATAAGCCTTGCACCCCTGCCTCTTCGTAGCCTGTCGTGCCATTGATCTGACCGGCAAAATAAAGCCCATCAATCGACTTAGTTTCAAGCGTTGGTTTGAGGTTTTGCGGATCAAAATAATCATACTCAATGGCATAGCCAGGGCGGGTAATATGTGCGTTCTCAAGGCCTTTCATACTATGGATAAACTCTAACTGCACATCGAAAGGCAAGCTGGTGGAGATACCATTAGGATAAAGCTCATGAGTAGTGAGACCTTCAGGCTCAATAAAGATTTGATGACTGTCTTTATCAGCGAAGCGGTGGATCTTGTCCTCAATCGACGGACAGTAACGTGGGCCCACGCCTTCAATCTTACCTGAGAACATCGGCGAGCGATCTAGACTCTCACGAATGATGTCATGAGTACGCGCATTAGTATGAGTAATATAACAATTGACTTGCTCAGGATGCATATCTACATTACCCATATAGCTCATCACTGGCAATGGCGTATCACCAGGCTGTACGGTCATAACGCTAAAGTCCACCGTGCGCGCATCGATACGCGCAGGCGTGCCTGTCTTCAAGCGGCCGACAGGTAGCTTTAGCTCGCGCAGACGATCAGCAAGCTTAATTGAGGGCTGATCTCCCGCGCGTCCGCCCTTGGAGTTCTCAAGGCCAATATGTATGACGCCGCCTAAAAAAGTCCCTGAAGTCAAGATAACCGTCTGGGTTTTAAAAATAATACCGGTCGAGGTGACAACAGCAGTCGCGCGACCATTCTCGACTAAGATATCATCTGCACCTTGCTGAAACAGATCAAGATTAGGCTGATTCTCAAGCGTATGACGAATAGCCGCTTTATAAAGAATACGATCCGCTTGCGCGCGCGTGGCCCGTACTGCTGCGCCCTTACGACTGTTTAGCACTCGAAACTGAATGCCTGCCTTGTCGGTCGCCAAAGCCATAGCACCGCCTAACGCATCAATCTCACGCACTAAGTGCGATTTTCCGATACCGCCGATAGCAGGGTTACAGCTCATCTGGCCTAAGGTCTCGATATTGTGCGTCAATAGCAAGGTCTGCGCACCCATACGCGCTGCTGCTAGAGCGGCTTCGGTCCCCGCATGACCGCCGCCGATGACGACTACGTCGTAATATTTTGGGTATTGCATTTGTGCCTCGCTTGATAGATATCGACCCAAAAATAAGGACATCAACATCTATCGTATTCAGTGATTTAAAAAATGGCTAGAGAGTTGACATTGGTGCTCATTATAACAATTTTTAGCCGTTATTAGTGAGCTGCATTAATCAAACTTTATATTTTTGCCCTCGCTTAGCGGTACAATTTGATCGGAATTACCACTGACCAGCATATGCTGACTGCCATGACCTTCTGGGTTAATTTGCAAATAAGCATTCATCTGTCCAATCGCTTCGCCATCATCGCTAGCTAGTATTTGCTCTTTGATGAGCTCAACAGGCGGTAGTGGCAGGTTCTTCAATAAGGCCAAACGCTGCTCATTATCGCCTTTATTGACGACAATCTCGATAAGCTGACGAGCATCAACGGGCAGATCTGGCGTATTCTGTGCCAAAAGCGCTAGATGATAAGCCCCCGCCGCATCTTGATCAGCAACGATACGCTGCTCGATTGCGGTATAAGTACCTTCTGTCGCCCCGCCAGCGACGCTGAGCTGATGAATACATCTAAGCGCTGAGAAGTCCTCGTTATTGGCCATCTCGATAATGAGCGTTGATTCATTCTTAAGATGCTCGCGGCGTTTTTCTAAAGCGGCATCTTCATAGGCTTGCGTATTGGTTTGATTGGTCATAATACCCTCTTATTGTTTATTTGATTATGCAGCCGTATATGGGGATAAATACGCCGAAAACAACAAAGCCTGAGTCAGCAGCTATTGGCTGACTCAGGCTTTAACTAAGGCTGATTATTATTTTGAGTATTTACTCAAAGCTTATATGGGATCCATACAGCCTTGTCTATAAATTAAGCGGCAGGGCTATTAGCTTCGACTAGTGGCTTCAATTCGCCTGATTGATACATTTGTAGAATGATATCTGAGCCGCCCATCAGCTCGCCATCAATCCATAATTGCGGGAAAGTAGGCCAATTCGCTACTTTTGGCAAGGTCGCGCGAATCTCAGGGTTCTCTAAGATATTAACAAAAGCAAACGGACGGCCGATTTGCGTTAATACTTCAATAGAGCGCGCGGAAAATCCACACTGCGGAAACTGCGGCGTGCCTTTCATATAAATGAGTACTTTATTGTCACGAATTTGATCGCGAATCAATTGTTCGACATCATTAGCAGCGGTATTTGGGGTTTGCTCGCTCATAAAAGCTCCTATCCTATTAGTAGAGTGATTAAAATAGCAGGGTTATTAAAAATTTTGCTTAGCGTTGTGTGCTACATGGGGTAGAGATAACTTTATTGCAAGCCATTTTGAGGACTTATTCTAGATCTTTAACAATGGCTTATTAAGGGTCACTATCAAAGCCACTAATGATTAGGACTTATCAGCCAATAAAAGGACGACAGCACTTGCCATAATGCCCTCTTGACGACCGGCGAATCCTAGCTTTTCAGTAGTCGTGGCTTTTATGCTGACATTACTGATATCGGTTTGCAAATCACTGGCGATGTTGGCGCGCATCGCTTGATTGTGGGGAGCAAGCTTAGGGCGCTCACACATCACGGTAATATCAGCATTACCAATTTTGTAGCCGGCGTCGACTATTTTCCTATACACATAGCGCAGTAACACTCGCGAGTCCAAGCCAGCATGCGCGGCATCAGTATCAGGGAAGTGCTGCCCGATATCGCCGAGCGCCAGAGCGCCCAGTAGCGCGTCAGCAAGTGCGTGTAGCACCACATCACCGTCTGAGTGCGCCAGCAAGCTATGGGTGTGCTCAATCGGCACGCCAGCTAATATGACATATTGTTGCTGTTCACCATTGTTATGAAAAGCATGAACGTCAATACCTTGACCAATTTTTATCATTGTTCATCCAAAATTTTATTCAACATAAGCGAAACTTTTATGAAAGCATCTAAGCTATTTTTAAAACTAGAAATTAGCTTGATAAGCATTGATTTTTAATTCAATGCTATAATATAGCGCCTATGTTATCACAAATTGTTGAGCGCTCCGTTATGCCAGTTACATCAGCCACGCAAAATTTATCCAGTCAAGCTACTACGATCACTCACCATCGCCCTCTAAACTTAGCCGACATCGATAGCCCAAACACGAAGCGGGTCATCGTTGGTATGTCAGGCGGTGTGGACTCTTCGGTATCAGCCGTACTTCTGCAGCAAGCAGGCTTTATCGTTGAAGGACTGTTTATGAAAAACTGGGAAGAGGACGACGGCACTGAGTACTGCACGGCAATGGATGATCTGGCAGATGCGCAAGCCGTTTGTGACAAAATCGGTATCAAATTGCACACTGCCAACTTTGCAATGGAATACTGGGATCGCGTGTTCGAACATTTTTTAGCTGAATATAAAGCCGGACGCACCCCTAACCCTGATATTTTGTGCAACAAAGAAATTAAGTTTAAGGCGTTTTTGGACTATGCCTCTGATCCAAAATTTGGTCTTGGCGCTGATTATATCGCTACCGGTCATTACACGCGCCGCAGCGTAAATTATAAAAATAGCGCGGGTATGGAGGTAGCGCAGCTATTGCGCGGTCTTGATAATAATAAAGACCAAAGCTACTTCTTACATGCCGTTGGCGGCGACAAGATAGCCAAGACTTTATTCCCAGTCGGAGAGTTAGAGAAGCCTGAAGTACGCCGCATCGCAGAAGAGCATGATTTAGTGACCGCGAAGAAAAAAGACTCAACCGGTATTTGCTTCATTGGTGAGCGCCGCTTTAAGGACTTTTTGCAGCAGTACTTGCCTGCCCAAAAAGGCGATATCATCACTGACGATGGACATGTTATCGGTCAGCATGATGGGCTAATGTACTACACCTTAGGTCAGCGCGGCGGTATCGGTATCGGCGGAGTCAAAGACCGCCCTGAGGAGCCTTGGTTTGTCCTTGCTAAAGATTTAGAGAAAAACCAGCTAATCGTTGGTCAAGGTCACGAGCATCCTATGCTGATGAGTAATGAGCTGCAAGCTTATAAAATGGATTGGGTCGATGGTGCTGCACCCAAAGCTGTTTTTACTAGCGAAGGTTTAAGCTGTATGGCAAAGACACGCTATCGTCAACCCGATCAAGCCTGCACAGTTTTTGCTATCGATGAGCAAGGCCTTGAGGTCAAGGTTGTTTTTGATGAGCCGCAGCGCGCAGTGACGCCGGGTCAGTCTGCGGTGTTTTATATCGATGAGGTTTGTTTGGGTGGCGGCGTGATTGAGTCTATTGATGCGCCTTGCGGTTTTTAGATAGCATTTAATTTTTGACAAGCGGCAGTAGTAACCGTTACTGCTCCGCTTGTCATGTCGTCCGTTCGCGTTTGGATTATGA
Source organism: Psychrobacter sp. Ps3 (assembly GCF_022129275.1). Classification (NCBI taxonomy): domain Bacteria; kingdom Pseudomonadati; phylum Pseudomonadota; class Gammaproteobacteria; order Moraxellales; family Moraxellaceae; genus Psychrobacter; species Psychrobacter sp. Ps3. The sequence continues at coordinate 6,412 of NZ_JADQAL010000004.1, read as the reverse complement.
TCCTCAATCGTTTTTGACTCCTCTCTCTATTCAATTTCTCCCAAATCTATTGACGTTGATATCTGTCTTTGACGTACTATTAATTCGTGGGAAATATCGCTGACACTCCTTTTTTGCATCAGTTTTTGCTATAATTGCGCCACCAAAATTTACTGCTGTCGTAAGCAGTCATTCACTTTCTGTTCACTCAAAGGCGATACCATGACCCCACTTACCGCTCTCTCCCCAATCGATGGCCGTTATGCTTCAAAAGCTGACAGCTTACGTCCTTATCTTTCTGAGTTTGGTCTTATTAAAGCGCGCGTCACCGTCGAAATTCGCTGGTTACAGTCATTGGCGGACAACAGCGCCATCGGTGAGTTGGCAGCGTTTGATGCAGATACCAATGCCTTTTTGAATAGTATCGTTGATGATTTTAGTGAAAGTGACGCGCAGGCGATTAAAGATATTGAGGCGACGACTAATCACGACGTCAAAGCGGTTGAGTACTTTATCAAAGATAAGTTTCGCGGCAATCAGCAGCTAGAAGATAGCTTGGAGTTTATCCATTTTGCTTGTACCAGTGAAGATATTAACAATTTGTCTTATGCGCTTATGCTCAAAGACAGCCGCGAGCTTGTGGTTGCTAAAATGCAGCAAGTGACCGATAGCATCGTTGACTTGGCGATTACTCACGCTGATCAGCCCATGCTGTCACGCACGCACGGTCAAACTGCTAGCCCAACGACGCTAGGTAAAGAGATGGCCAATGTCGCTTATCGCTTAGCTCGTCAAATTAAGCAAATCGGTCAGGTTGAGCTACTCGGTAAAATCAATGGCGCAGTCGGTAACTACAATGCTCACCTATCAGCCTATCCAGAAGTCAACTGGCAAAGTCATGCTGAGCAGTTTATCAATCAAAGCTTAGAGCTGACGTTTAATCCTTATACGACTCAAATTGAGCCACATGATTATATCGCTGAATTGTTTGATGTGGTCAAACGTTTTAATACTATATTAATCGATTTTAACCGTGACATTTGGCAATATATTAGCTTAGGCTATTTTAAGCAGCGCCTAAAAGACGGTGAAGTCGGTTCATCTACCATGCCGCACAAGGTCAACCCGATTGACTTTGAAAACTCAGAAGGCAACTTGGGCGTGGCCAATGCCATGCTAGCGCACTTAGGGGAAAAGCTGCCTATCTCGCGTATGCAGCGTGATTTGTCAGATTCTACCGTCCTGCGTAATATCGGTGTCGGCCTGGCGCAAAGTATGATTGCTTATGATGCATGCCTAAAAGGTGTAGGCAAATTAGAAGTCAATCATCAGCGTTTAAATGATGACTTGGAGCAAGCGCAAGAGGTACTTGCCGAGCCGATCCAAACGGTCATGCGCCGTTACCGTGTCGAAAACCCATACGAGAAGCTCAAAGCCTTGACTCGCGGTAATGCCATGACTCGCGAAGCCATGCTCACCTTTGTAGAGAGCGATGAGTTGGCTGCTGTCTCAGATAGCGACAAAGCAAGCCTGCGCGAGCTGACGCCAGCTACTTATACGGGTAACGCTGCTGAGCAAGCACGCGCTATTCAAGACTGGATAGCAAAGCTTTAAAGTTTGCTAAGGTGAATTGAATACCTTAAAGCAATAGAGATAAGGCACAATTACCTCATCTCTATTTGTTCAAACTGGCTATACATTCGCCTAAGTCTATAAAAAAACAACCTTACTTTGCATGCTATGATGATCTTAAAAACTCATAGGTGATAAGTAAGGTTTTATTTTTTATCCTTTTTATCATCATCGTCATCACTGTCGCCTGGTATGATAGCCTTGCCGACCGCGACCGTGCCTTTGACTACGCCTTTGGTGGTTTTATAAGCAACTTTGGCAGGTACAGTGACAATTTTGTGGACACAAGCTTGTAGGACAAATACGCTGGCGATAATGACGATGAAATGCAACTTTTTCATAAACTTCCTATAATTTTAAGATAAGCCGATAGTCTTTGTATTAAGCTATCGAAAAGTCATCATAAACGATTAAAACTCTCCTATAAAGTCATCCTGACTATTAATTTTTCCTAATTTTTATATGGATTTACCAATGAGCGCTATACCCCTTTGTTTACCTGATAATATGACCCCTGAGCAATTCTTAAACGAGTATTGGCAAAAAAAGCCATTGCTGATCAAGCAAGGTCTGCCGCAACTAATCGGTATGTTTGAGCCAGAAGATATGCTCGGCCTAGCGCTTGAAGAAGAGGCCTCTGCCCGCCTGCTCACTCAAGCGGCAACTAAGCCTGTCGATGAGCCGCAGTGGCAACTCAAAAAAAGCCCCTTAAGCGAAACCGACTTTGACAACCTGCCAGCGCAGTGGACAGTCCTTGTGCAAAACCTTGAGCAATGGTCGCCTGAGCTTGGGCAATTGTGGCAAGCGTTTGACTATATTCCGCAGTGGCAGCGTGATGATATTATGGTCTCTTACGCGCCTAAAGGCGGCTCGGTCGGCAAGCACTATGATGATTATGATGTGTTTTTGGCGCAAGGCTATGGCTCTCGCCGTTGGCAGCTAGGTAAATACTGTGATAAGAATACAGAGTTTGTCACAGATGAGCCGATAAGACTGTTTGATGATATGGGCGACATCATCTTTGATGAGATATTAGAAGCGGGTGACGTGCTTTATGTGCCGCCCAAACTCTCGCATTTCGGCGTGGCGCAAGATGATTGTCTGACTTTCTCTTTTGGCTGCCGTCGTCCAAATTTGATGCAAATTATCGATAGCCTAGCGGATATCGCCACCAACGATAGCGATTTGTTTATTCCGCTGCTATTGCCGCAAGCACTACAGGCATCTGGCGCATTGCAATCAGAGAGTATCAGTGCGATCAAAGAGCAGCTCTTGCACATGCTACAGTCTGAGCGTGGTGACGATATCATTCGTCAGGCGGTATCTGAGGTCGTCAGCAAGCGTCAATATGACGCGCTCGTACCTGAGGAAACTCTAACGACCGATGAGCTCATGCAAGCCATAACGGAAGGCGCGACCTTGCAAGCAGATTACAGCAATCGGCTGCTCTATCATAAACATGCCGGTGAACTCATCCTTTACGCTAATGGTCAACGCCTAGATGGTCTAGATACTATTGCCAAACAGACATTGCAGCGCTTGGCAGATGGTGAAGCTTTGCAGGCGGATGATGTTGCAGACATCGATCCCGATGACTTAATGGAGTGGCTGGAGAACGGCTGGGTGTGGGTGAATATTGCTGATGATTTTTAACCTGCCTGATTATAGCTCCTATTGGCTAAAAGACTGCAGCACTTATTAAATGAGCTCTATTCAAAGAGGTACTGTCTCAGCAGTGTCGGCAGTGTAGAGAGAAATGTTACACTCAGTCACGAAAGTTATGCAGTTATACCGTGTACATATCTTATTGCTTGAACCATACTATTTTGGATACTATAAATAAATATGGAACAACACTAACTAGGAGTACTTTATGTCAAATCGTGATACAACTGATGCAACAACCAAGATGGCACCTAACGATATTAATCAAGATGGCCTATCTGAAAAGGATCAACAACGTACTGACGATTCAGCTCTCGATATGATGCAAGGTATGCATGAGCATGAAGATCATGAAGATGAGAATGAATAAAACAGTTAAAAATTTAGCTTTTTATAGGTACTGATTATAGCTACTAAACTTACATCGCTTATAAAATTGCTAATAGACTATCAAAATTAAAAAGCGCTTATCATATTGATAGGCGCTTTTTAGTGAGTAGATGGTATGCTCTGTATGCAAGCGAGACAAATTTTACAAAGCAGGAGGACGTCTCTCAGGTAGCTGATCTAAGGATTGGTTATATATAAATGCTGCTGCTAAGACGATAACAATAGGAACGATAAAGGCGGCATAATCAACTCTAGCAAATAAAAAAGCCCCGACTACCCCGCCGCCACAAAAGCAATACCAAATAATGGCCTGAAAGCCTAAAGTGGGCTTACTAATAGCGCGTCCTGCCAGCCAATTACCGATAGCCGCGCCCATATCTGAGGTCAGTCCCGTCAGATGCGTGGTACGAATCACCGCGCCGCTATAAGTCGCTACCATGGCATTTTGTAATCCGCAAGCCATTGCCGCAGTGAGCTGACCTAGATAGGCATGCTGCTGATAGAGCCAGTAGCTCGCTATTAACAGGAGTGCTTCTAAATATAGCGCGCGTCCGTATCGCCGGCCTAATTTTAAAGAGTTTTGTCCGATGATAAAGCCGCTTAACACCGCGCCTATCAAAAAAGCGATTAAAGAAGCGCCAATGAATAAGACACTAGGACCATCAAAATGCGCGATGGCCGCCGAGAATAAACTTACATTACCCGTCACATGCGACACGGATAAATTGGTAAAACCCATAAGCGCCACACTGTTGACGCTGCCAGCACTGAACGCTAGCACCGCCCCGCCCCAGAGTATCCATTTCGGTAGTTTAGTTATCATAGCTCTCGCCTACGCGCTGATTCAAAACAGCTCATCATACACTAAACACTGCCCACAAAAAAAGGCAGCCTATTCGCTGCCTTAATATAAGATAACCAGCACTATAATAGCTTTTTGGGGCTAGCTATTTAGGACGACACTCTAGCGCTAAGAGTAATGAACCAGTAGTAATCTACGTTATTTATCCGCTTCATCTAGCATCATCAGCTGCTCGCTGATTGCGACGGTGTTGAAACCTGCATCCACGAACATAATCTCGCCAGTGATACCCGATGCCCAAGGAGACAGTAAAAATAACGCAGCATTACCAACTTCCATCTGATTGATGTTGCGCTGTAAAGGTGCGATTTTTTCGCTGATATCGAGCATCTTACGAAAAGACTTGATGCCACTAGCAGCAAGTGTACGGATAGGCCCTGCTGAGATAGCATTGACCCGAATACCCTCAGCGCCCATCGATGTTGCTAGATAGCGCACGCTCGCCTCTAAGCTGGCTTTTGCCATGCCCATGACATTGTAATTGGGTAGTACTGAGATGCTGCCTTCATAAGTTAGCGTCAACATGGAACCGTGACGCATCGCTAATAATTCGCGGGCGGCCTTAGCTAGAGCCACAAAGCTATAGCTTGAGATATCATGAGCGATTTGGCTGCCCTCGCGGGTGGTAGCGCTAACAAAATCGCCATCTAATTGCTCCATAGGGGCAAAGCCAATAGCATGTACCACCCCATCGATACCATCGCCCCAATGGTTTGTCACTTGCTCAAAGCAAGCAGCGATAGAGTCGTCAGAGGCGACATCGCATTCAAGGACTAAATCTGCTTCAAACTTCTCAGCAGCCATATCGACGCGTTTTTTGATTTTGTCATTAGGGTAAGTCAGAATTAATGAAGCACCTTCGCGGTGTAGTGCCTCAGCGATAGCCCAAGCAATAGAGAGTTTGCTGGCAATACCAGTAACGACAAAACGTTGGCCTTGAAGTAACATAATGGGTCCTTATAAAGCAGTTATAATTATCTAAATCTACAGGTTCTCATTATACACGAATCAATTTAAGTAAACAGTCGTAAACTTAAATACTGCTAGCGCAATCGACAGCGGTATGAAGTTGCGCTGATTTCAAGTATAATCACAACCCTTCCAAGCTTGCACTTTCTTCATAAATCCTCAGCCGCCCAACATAAACTGTCTTGGGCGCGAGAGACTTTAGCGTTAAGCGATACCCACATTTTGGATGGCTGTCAAAATTATGAGTAATGACTCAACTCTAGCATCAAACTATCAAGAAACCATCGAATCTTATCGTCAACTGATAGAGTCGACTGGTGAAGACCTAGAACGTCCAGGCTTACAAGATACGCCTATGCGGGCAGCAAAGGCTTTTGCTCACCTGACCCAAGGCTATCATCAAAATTTAGCCGATGTCGTCAACGATGCGGTATTTCCATCGAGTAACCGGGAGCTGGTGTTGGTTCAGAATATAGAGTTTTATTCTCTATGTGAGCACCATATGCTGCCTTTTCATGGCCTTGCGCATATCGGCTATCTGCCTAACGGACAAGTGTTAGGGTTATCAAAGTTTGCGCGGATTGTAGATGTGTTTGCGCGTCGCCTGCAAATTCAAGAAAACCTCAGCGAGCAAGTGGCACAGGCTATTATGGATGTGACTGGCTGCCGCGGGGTGGCAGTGGTTATGGATGCCTCACACATGTGTATGATGATGCGCGGTGTCAATAAGCAGCACTCTACGACTCGTAGCACGGCTATGCTTGGCGAATATGTACATGATAACCAAGCACGTAATGAGTTTTTAAATGCGCTACCAGCGCGCAAGACAGCGTTTTAATTTGATTCTTCTTAATTTGTATTAGGGCGTGTTGAACATTCACAAATGCGCACTGCTGATCGCTACTAGTTTATCAA